>NZ_JAKFZM010000023.1:0-79008 GCF_021654205.1 Leisingera sp. MMG026
TTACGCTTCCGCTCTTGGTTGTTGCCACGGCCACGCATGTGGTCCGGGCGGCAATTCAGCGATCGCAAGCTTCGACCGCGGAGATAAGCCGCGAGCTGGGCCCTTGCCTCGGCAAGTGAATTGAACCGCAGGCTCGTGAGGGGGCAAACAGCCCCCTCCCCGCATAAGGCTAAGCAGCCGGCATCCGCTGCTCGACGATCTCCGCCCACCAGCTGCAGCCTGCAGGGATCGCGTCATCGTTGAAGTTATACTCCGGATGATGCACCATCGCAGTATCGCCGTTGCCCATCAGAATATAAGCGCCCGGGCGCTCTTCCAGCATGAAGGCGAAATCCTCGCCGCCCATCACCAGCGGCGCGTCTTCGCAGGAACCGGAAACACTGGCGGCCACCTTGGCGGCGAACTCAGTCTGCGCGCCGTGGTTCGCCATCACCGGGTAACCGCGATGATAGGTGACATCTGCGGTGCCGCCAAAGGTCGCCGCGATACCGTTGCAGACCTCGTTGATCCGCTTCTCGGCCAGGTCGCGCATCTCCCCCGACATTGTGCGCACGGTGCCCTTGATCTGCACCTTCTGCGGGATCACGTTGAACGCCTTCGAGGACGTCTCAAACGAGGTCACCGAGACCACAATCTGATGCACCGGGTCGGCGTTGCGCGAGGCAATGATCTGCAACGCCAGCACGGCCTGGGCTGCCAGAACGGTGGTATCCACGGTTTCATGCGGCTTGGCAGCATGGCCGCCGCGGCCCTCGAAAGTGATGTCGAACTGGTCGGTGGCGGCAAAGAACGAACCGGGGCGGATGGCGAAGGAGCCCAGCGGCTGGCCCGGCCAATTGTGCAGGCCGTAGACTTCCTGGATGTTCCAGCGGTCCATCAGCCCGTCATTGCACATCACCTTGGCACCGCCGCCGCCTTCTTCGGCGGGTTGGAAGATCACCACCACGGTGCCGTCGAAATTCCGTGTCTCGGAAAGGTACTTAGCCGCGCCCAGCAGCATCGCGGTGTGGCCGTCGTGGCCGCAGGCATGCATCGCACCGGGGGTCTTGGAGGCATACTCCAGCCCGGTCTGCTCATGGATCGGCAGCGCGTCCATATCGGCGCGCAAGCCGATGACCTTGCCCGATGTGTCCGCCTTACCCTTGATCACGCCCACCACGCCGGTGCGGCCGATGCCGGTCACCACCTCGTCGCAACCGAATTCCTGCAGTTTTTCCGCGACCAGCGCGCTGGTACGGTGGGTTTCGAACAGGATTTCCGGGTTTTCGTGGATGTCACGGCGCCAGGCGGTGATTTCATCCTGCAGTTCGGCAAAGCGGTTCTTGACCGGCATTTCTCGCTCCTTTGGTTGTCTTTTCCCCGCAGCCTCAGGCCGCAGGCATTCTTCGTTCCACCAGCTCGGCAAACCAGCTGCATCCCAGCGGGATCGCCTCGTCGTCAAAGACATAGGCCGGGTGGTGGCACATCTGGGTGTCGCCGTTGCCGAGGAAGATATAGGCACCGGGGCGCTGCTCCAGCATGTAAGAGAAATCCTCGGATGGCATAATCGGCGGGGTCTCAGTGTCGACCTTGGCAGAGACCGCCTGCGCTGCCTCCACCGCATGGACGGTGCCGTTTTCATCATTGATTGTAACGGGGTAGCCTGGAACCCACTCGACCTCGGCTGTGGCGCCAAAGGCCGCCGCCGTGCTTTCGGCAACCCGGCGCACCCAATCCCCGGCCTGGGTGCGGCACTCCGGATCCAGGGTTCGGACGGTGCCTTGCAGCTTGGCGGTATGGGCAATCACGTTCGAAGCCGTGCTGTCGGTCTCAAACGTGCCGACGGTCAGCACCACCCGCTTTACCGGGTCGACGTTGCGCGAGACGATCGAATGCAGCGAGACCACGATCTGCGAGGCCACAAGCGTCGTATCAATCGCCTCATGCGGGGCGGCGGCATGGCCGCCCTTGCCGGTGACGGTGATGACAAATTCATCCGAAGACGCCATCAGCGGGCCGGGGCGGATGGCAAATTCACCCACTGGCAGGCCGGGCATATTGTGCAGGCCATAGACCTCCTGGATGCCCCAGCGGTCCATCAGCCCGTCGTCGCACATCGCCTTGCCGCCTGCGCCGCCTTCTTCTGCGGGCTGGAATATCAGCACCGCCTTGCCGTCAAAATTCCGTGTCTCAGAAAGGTACTTAGCCGCCCCCAGAAGGATCGATGTGTGGCCGTCATGGCCGCAGGCGTGCATCACGCCGGGCGTCTTGGAGGCATAGTCCACCCCCGAGGCTTCAGGGATTGGCAGCGCGTCCATATCAGCGCGCAGGCCGATAGCGCGGCCCGACGTATTGGTCCTGCCCTCGATCACCGCCACCACCCCGGTCTTACCCACGCCGGTGGTGATATCGGTGACGCCGAACTCCTTAAGCCGCTCCACCACAAAGGCGGCAGTCTCGTGCACCTCGTACATCAGTTCGGGGTTCTCGTGCAGGTGATGGCGCCAAGCGGTGATCTCCTGGTGCATCTCGGCAAAACGGTTCTTGGCCGGCATATTCCCCTCCCCTTTTTGTTTCAGGTTCCGTTGCGGCAGACTGTCCGCGAAAAAACTTAGCTTCGCAAGTATCCGGTCCCGCCGGGACGCGGCGGAACCCGCCAGGGCGGAGGTGGCATCCGTGCTCCCCCTGTGCAGCATCTGTACACCTTCAGCACCAATCTGAGCATGAAACGCCCGGTTTCAAGGCAGCGGAAAGTTCCCGCTCAGCTTCTCCACCAGCTTGCGCATGAAGTCGTGACCAGCGTTAAATTGGGCGATTGTGATAAATTCGTTGGGCTGATGCGCCTGCGCGATATCGCCGGGGCCGCAGATCACCGCAGAGTAGCCCGCCTGCTGGAACTGACCCGCCTCGGTGCCGTAGCTGACCACATGGGAGCCGTTGTCGCCGGTCACCCGGCGCACCAGCGCCTCTGCCTCGCCGTTTTGTTCCGGAACCAGTCCGGGCACGTCGAAATGCTTGGACACGTCAATGCGGGCCTCCGGGTGGATCATCTGCATCTCCGCTTCGATCTCGCGCACTTTGGCAATATAGGCGGCTTCCCAATCACTGGCGCTCTCCCCCGGCACAACCCGGAAATCCATCATGAACCGGCAGTCCTTGGCGGTGATGTTGTGGGCGGTGCCGCCTTCGATCATGCCGACGTGGCAGGTGGTCCAGGGCGGGGAGAACATCGCCTGCACCTCGCCCGGCTCCTTGGCCATATTCTCAGCGTTCTTCAGGTTGGCCCAGTCGATCAGCCGGGCGCCCTGCATAATAGCGCTGACACCGGTGTGCATCAGCGACGAATGCACTTCGAACCCGACCAAATGAGTGTCATAACCAGTGCCGCCCTTGTGGCCGGTGACGGCCTGCATCATCGACGGTTCGCCGACAATCACCGCCGCCCCCTTGGGCAGAACAGGCTGCATCGCGGCGATCATAGGCGGAGCGCCGGTGCAGCCGATCTCTTCGTCGAAACTCAGTGCCAGTTGCAGCGGTCGCTTAACGCCTTGGGTCTGCGCCTCCACCAGCGCCCAGATCGCCAGCGCATCAAAGCCCTTCATATCGCAGGTGCCGCGGCCGAAGTACTTGCCGTCTTTCTCGACCACGGTGAAAGGATCGGTGTCCCAGGGCTGGCCGTCCACAGGCACCACATCGGTGTGGCCCGAGAGCACCAAGGCACCCTCCTCCCAAGGACCAACATGGGCAAAGACGGCGGCCTTGTGCGATTGCTGCGGATCCACCCAACGGTGGCTTTCGATACCGTGCGAGGACAGGTATTCCTGCACCCAATCCACTAGCGGCAGGTTGGTGTCCCGGCTCACGGTCGGGAAGGAGACCAGCGCTTGCATGATCTCCAAAGGCGTCAATCTGGCGGCCATGATCAGTAGCCGCTGTCTGTGGTCAGCACGAAATGGCCGGGTTCCAGCTCCAGGTACTCCGACGGTTCCGGCTCATACCCCACTTCGTGGATCGGCGAGGGGATCGGTTTGAAGTTCAGCTCTTTCTCGGACTTGCGCTGGCGCGGATCAGCGATCGGGACCGCTTTCATCAGCGCCTGGGTGTAGGCGTGCAGCGGGTTTTCAAACACACGTTCGCGCGGACCGAGCTCAACGATGCGGCCCAGGTACATCACCCCGACCTGATGCGAGACGCGCTCCACCACTGCCATGTCGTGGCTGATGAACAGGAACGACAGGCCCAGTTCCGCCTGCAGCTCCATCATCAGGTTCAGCACCTGCGCCTGCACCGACACGTCAAGCGCCGAGACAGCCTCGTCCGCGACAATCAGCTTGGGGTTCAGGGCCAGCGCGCGGGCGATGGCGATCCGCTGGCGCTGACCGCCGGACATCTCGTGCGGGTAACGGCGCATGAAGCTGCGCGGCAAGTGCACCCGGTCGAACAGGCCAGCGACCCGGTCGTGCAGTTCCGAGCCAGAGGCCAGCCCATAGTTGCGCAAGGGTTCCGCCACCTGATCCACCAGCTGCATCTGCGGGTTCAGGGACGCAAAGGGATCCTGAAAGATCATCTGCATGTCCTGGCGCGCCTTGTGCATCTGGGAGGCGTTGAAACCCAGCACATCGCGGCCCTCAAACTCCACTTTGCCTGAATCAGGTTCCACCAGCCGCAGGATCGAGCGGCCGGCCGAGGATTTGCCGCAGCCGGATTCGCCAACCAGCGACAGAGTCTGGCCCTTGAACACCTTGAAAGAGACATCTTCTACTGCGTGGACATTAGAAATCGTGCGGCGAAACAGCCCGCCTTTGACCGGGAAACGGGTTGTCAGGTTCTGCACGTCCAGCAGCACCTCCTCCGTGCCCTTGATCGGTTCGATCTTCTGGCCTTCGACCCCAAGCAGCTTCATCGGCTCGGGGTATTTCTTGCCGCGCATCTCGCCGAGTTTTGGAACTGCGGCCAGCAGCGCCTTGGTGTAGTCGTGCTTGGGGTTCTCAAAAATCTCCTCGACGGAGCCTTCCTCAACCTTGTTGCCGCGGAACATAACAACGACGCGGTCGGCCATCTGGGCGACCACCGCCATGTCGTGGGTGATGAACATCACTGCGGTGCCGGTCTCGCGTTTCAGGCGGTCCATCAGCGCCAGGATCTCGGCCTGGATAGTCACATCCAGCGCGGTTGTGGGTTCGTCGGCGATCAAAAGCCGCGGCTCGCAGGCCATGGCCATGGCAATCACCACCCGCTGACGCATGCCGCCGGACAATTCATGCGGGTATTGTTTCAGGCGCCGTTCCGGCTCGGGGATGCGGACCTGGCTCAGCAGTTCCAGCGCACGTTCTTCGGCCTGGGACTTGGACATGTTCTTGTGGATGCGCAGACCCTCGGTCAGCTGGCGGCCCACCGTGAACACTGGGTTCAGCGCGGTCATCGGCTCCTGGAAGATCATGCCGATCTCGTTGCCTCGGATCTGCTTCATCATCTCCTGTTCGGTGCTGGCCAGATTGGTCTCGCCGCCCTCACGCCGGTTGAACAGCAGCTCGCCGCCCGCGATCTCTCCACCGCCGAACTCCACCAGCCGCATCAGCGACAGCGAAGAGACCGATTTGCCCGACCCGGATTCGCCCACGATGCAAACGGTTTCGCCCGGGCTGACATCAAAGGAGACATCTTCAACGCCGGTGACAGGGCCGTCCTTGGTCTGAAACTCCACCCGCAGATTTCTTATGGACGCAATGGTGTTGTCCAGCATGACGGCTCCCCTGCCTTATTATTGCCAAGCCTGCCGGGAACGGAGGCCTCAGCTTTCAGAGTAAACTCTACTTTGCACAAAAATGCTCATGCAAATAATGCATAGGGTGATCGAAATTGGAATTTGCAATTTCCGGTGAACTGGTCTTCGATACCACCAGTGGCTGCCTGCAATGCGCCCTGCGCCGGTCTGCCCGGCAAAATGTTAAGACTGCTTAGTTTCTTCGTTTTTTGGCTGCCTGCAGGCGCGAATGCTACATTTCCGCAGTGATGCGGCAATCGTCCGGGCCAAAGAGTCCGGCCAACAAAAAAGACACGAAACGTGTCCGACAAGGAGAGTGTGATGAAACTCAAATCCCTATTGATGGGGGCTGTTGCCACTGCCTCCCTCGCGCCGGCGGCCTTTGCCGAACGCGGGTCAGACGGCCAGGTCAACATCATTTATTGGCAGGCGCCGTCGATCCTGAACCCGTATCTGTCAAGCGGCACCAAGGACATCCAGTCCTCGTCGCTGGTGATTGAACCGCTAGCGCGCTACGACCCGCAGGGCAACATGGTTCCCTATCTTGCCGCAGAAATTCCAACTGTGGACAATGGCGGGGTCAGCGAGGATCTGACCTCTGTAACCTGGAAAATCGCGCCCGGCATGAAGTGGTCGGATGGCAGCGGTGTCACTGCGCATGACGTCAAGTTCACCGCAGACTACTGCATGCATCCCGAGGGCGGCTGCGCCCAGCTGACCAAATATGAAGGTGTCACCAATGTCGAAGCGCTGGATGATCTGACCGTCAAGGTCACCTTCGACAAGCCGACCCCCTTCCCCTACGGCCCGTTTGTGGGCGGCGAAGGCCCGATCCTGCAAAAGGCGCAGTTTGAAAACTGCACCGGTGCCCGGGCGCCGGAATGCACCGATGCCAACTTTGGCCCGATCGGCACCGGCCCGTTTGTGGTCGATGAATTCAAGCCGAACGACGTGATTACCATGTCGGCCAACCAAAATTACCGCGACCCGGCCAAGCCGGCCTTTGCCAAGGTTCTGTTCAAAGGCGGCGGTGACGCAACCGCTGCGGGGCGTGCCGTAATGGAAACCGGCGAGTTCGACTATGCCTGGAACCTGCAACTGGCGCCGGAAGTGATCGCCCAGATGGAAGCGGGCGGTAAAGGCACACCGGTTGCGGGCTTCGGTTCGCTGGTGGAACGCATCATGCTGAACCAGACCGATCCGTCATCAAGCCTGCCCGAGGGCGAGCGCGCGACTGCCAAGCATCCGCATCCGTTCCTGAAGGACCCGGCTGTCTATAAGGCGATGTCGATGGCCATCGACCGTCCGCTGCTGGTGGAAATCGGCTATGGCAAAGCAGGCGCAGTCAGCTGCAACTGGGTGCCCGCACCTGCGGCCTTTGCCTCCGACACCTTTGACTGCTCCACCCAGGACATCGAAGGCGCCAAGGCGATGCTGGAGGAAGCCGGCTACAAGGACACCAATGGCGACGGCGTGCGGGAAACCCCTGACGGCAAGCCGATGAAAATCCTGTATCAGACCTCAACCAACGCTGTGCGTCAGGACTTCCAGGCGCTGATCAAGGAATGGTGGAGCCAGATCGGCATCGAATCCGAGCTGCGCAACATCAACGCTTCGGTGTTCTTCGGCGGCGACCCGGGTTCGCCCGACACTTTCCAGAAGTTCTATGCCGACGTCGAAATGTACGCCAACAACTTTGACGGCACCGATCCGCAGGCCTACTTGGGCAACGGCCTGTGCGATCAGGCTCCGCGTCCGGACACGCAGTGGCAGGGCCAGAACATCTCGCGCTTCTGCAACGAGGAGTTCGACCAGCTGCACGCCGAGCTGAGCAAGACAGCCGGTCTGGAAGCGCGTGCCGAGATCGGCCGCCGCCTGAACGACATTATGGTTGAAAACGGCGGCATGATCCCGCTGGTGCACCGCGGCCGCTTGTCGGCGCATTCCAATACCCTGGGCGGTGTGAACCTGAACGTCTGGGACAGCGAGCTGTGGAACGCAGCTGACTGGTACCGCATCAAGTAAGCCCGGCTTGCTTTTCCGGGGCCCCGGCACATGCCGGGGCCCCTTGCCATCCGGAAGGGCAGCGCCGCAGCCCCCCGCATGGCCTGGACGCGGGGCCTCTCCCCGCATGTTCCGAATTCAATACAAGTTGCAAAGGCGCTTAGCAGATGCTGACCTTTACAATCCGGCGGCTGATCCTGGCAGTTCCGACACTGCTGTTCATCAGCCTCGTGATCTTCCTGCTGCTGGAGCTCGCCCCCGGCGATCCGATGGCGCAGGTTCCCCTGACCGTCCCCGCTGAAGTCAAAGAAAAGATGCGCCTGGCCCTGGGCCTGGGCGAGCCGATGCATATCCGGTTTTGGAAATGGCTGGTGCAGTTCTTTTGGATCGAACCGCAGGTGCTGATCGACAACATATTCGGCACCGGCCTGGCTGACGGCAAGCTCAGGGTGATTTCCTGGCAGACCCGCTCGCCAGTGATGGATATCGTGGTGCAGCGGATGCCGCAGACCCTGTGGGTGGTCGGCACCGCCTATGTGGTCGCCATCCTGATCGCGCTGCCGATCGGCATCTATTCCGCCTACCGTCAATACAGCTGGTTCGACCAGCTGGGCACATTCGTGTCGATGGTCGGCTTCTCGGTGCCGCCGTTCTTCTCAGGTGTGCTGGTGATCGTGATCTTTTCAGTGCAGCTGGGCTGGTTCCCGTCGATCTATGACACCACCCATGTGGTCGACAGCTGGGACAGCTTTGTCTATCAGCTGAAGCAGATGATCATGCCGGTGATGGTGCTGGCGCTGCAGATCACTGCACAGCTCAGCCGCTTTATGCGCGCCTCGATGCTGGACAACCTGAACCAGGATTATGTGCGTACCGCGCGGGCCAAGGGTCTCAGCGAATATGTCGTGGTGATGGTACATGTGCTGCGCAATTCGATGATCCCGGTGGTCACCGTGATTGCGCTGGGGATTCCGGCGATCTTTGGCGGCGCCATCATCACCGAGCAGGTGTTCAAGGTGAATGGCATCGGCCAGCTGCTGATCGGCGCCATTCAGGCCAACGACCTGCCGATGGTGCAGACGCTGACCTTTATCTTTGCGGTGCTGATCGTGCTGTTCAATCTGATAGCCGACGTGCTGTACGGCATTCTTGACCCGAGGATCCGCTATGACTGAGTTGAGCAATCCGCAACCTGCGAAACCGCCGCGCAGCCAGTGGCTGGACGTGTGGGACCAGTTCAAATCCCACCGTGGTGCGCTGATGGGCGGAGCCTTGTTCCTGTTTATCATCCTGGCGGTCTATCTCGGCCCCTACCTGTGGGACCTTGAGGCCACCAAGATCGACATCCGCGCCCGTAACCAGGGCCCCACTTGGGCGCATCCCTTTGGCACCGATCAGCTGGGCCGCGACATGCTGGCCCGGATGATGGCGGGTGGCGCCACCTCGGTTTCCGTCGGTCTGACGGCGATGCTGCTGGCACTGTTCCTGGGATCCTTCATCGGGGTTATGGCCGGTTTTTTCAAAAAGCTGGATGGGCCGCTGATGCGCCTCACCGACCTGTTCCTGGCGCTGCCGCTGTTGCCGCTGCTGCTGGTCATGATGCTGCTGTTCCGCGAACCGCTGAATGCGGCCTTTGGGCCGGAACAGGGGATTTTCATCCTGATCGTGGTCTCCATCGGGGTGACCAGCTGGATGCCAACCGCACGGATCGTGCGCGGCGATGTGCTGGCCCTGAAGGAGCGCGAGTTTGTGATGGCGGCGCGATCCATCGGCACCACCAACAGCGGGCTGATCACCCGGCATATCCTGCCCAACGTGCTGTCGCCCATCATGGTCTCGGCCACGCTGGGGATTGCCACTGCGATCATCACCGAATCGTCGCTCTCCTTCCTCGGCCTCGGCTTCCCGCCGGACTTCCCGACCTGGGGGCGGTTGCTGTTTGATGCCACAGATTACCTGCAGCAACACCCCGAGCGGGTGTTCTGGCCCGGCATGGCGATCTCCTTGACGGTGCTAAGCGTGAACTACCTCGGCGACGGGTTGCGCGATGCGCTGGACCCGCGGATCCGCGGGCGCTGAGGCGCAACACAAGCATACATTCAAATAAAAACATACCTTCTGGCCGCTTTCCCCAAAGCGGCCAGTTTGTTTTGCTGGCCGCGGTTTCTTGAAATCCGATTTCCCCCCGAACCGCATAAATTGGGAAAAGCGTCCCGACCTGACACCGCGAGCATGCCCGGCACCGCTTGCCTATGCAGTGAATACCCGCCATTTCGGGAAAACGTTCCGAATCCGCAGCAGGAGAGCGCAATGTTCGAAACATTCGGTTTTGAAGACACCACAGCACGGGAGGTTTCCGTCTTGTTCGCGTTGGCCATCGGCGTGCTGTTCGGCGCGCTGGCGCAGTTGACCCGTTTCTGCTTCCGCCGTGCGCTTGCAGGGGACGACCGGCGCCGGGCTGCTGGTGTCTGGGCGATGGCTTTGGCGGTTGCGGTCCTGGGCACGCAAGCTGCTGTGGCGCAGGGCTGGATCAGTTTTGCGGACCACCGGTTGCTAACCGGAGATCTGCCGCTGCTGGCAATCGCCGCAGGCGGGCTGATGTTCGGAGGCGGCATGATCCTGACCCGCGGATGCGCGTCGCGGCTGGTGGTTCTGGCAGGCAGCGGCAATCTGCGGGCACTGCTGGTGATCGCAGTTTTCGCTGTTACGGCCCATGCCACGCTCAAGGGCGTACTGGCGCCGCTTCGAACCGCGCTTGGTTCAGTCACGCTGCCCTTGGGGGAGCAGGTTTCGCTGGCTGCCCTGCCCGGTGGAGCGCTGTTGTGGAGCGCATTGATCGCCGCTGCCGCGCTGGCTGTTGCGCTGCGTTCGGGAAACCGCTTGCTGACACTGGGCGGCGGCGCCTTGATCGGCTTGCTGGTGCCCCTGGCCTGGGTTGGCACCGGCTTTGTGCTGTTTGACGAATTCGACCCGATCGCAATGGAGAGCCTGTCGTTCACCTCTCCGGCTGCGGACACATTGTTCTTTGTGATCGCCTCCAGCTCCATTCCTGCAGGCTTTGGGCCGGGGCTGATCGGCGGTGTGCTGCTGGGCGCCCTGGCGGCTTCGCTGCTGAGCGGCAGCTTCCAATGGCAAAGCTTTGAAAGCCCGCGCCAAACAGGCCGCTATCTGACCGGCGCCGTGCTGATGGGAACCGGCGGCGTTTTGGCAGGCGGTTGCACTGTGGGTGCGGGGCTGGCCGGCATCCCCACGCTAAGCATCGCTGCAGTGCTGGCGCTGGCCTTTATCGCACTTGGCGGCATCGGCATGAATGCCCTGCTTAATGCAGCTTCTTCCGAATCCGCTGGATCCCCAGCCACACCAAACCAACAACCGGCAGAGTGACCGCCGTGATCAGCAGCTTTTTATTCAGCCCGTAACGTTCGGCCAGCGGCAGGAAGAAGTCGGACACCAACGAGACCGCGTAATAGCTGACTGCCACCACTGACAGCCCCTCGACCGTGTGCTGCAGACGCAGCGCAAGATCGGCGCGGCGGTCCATACTGGCAAGCAGCGCCTGATTCTGCGCAGACCGTTCCACATCCACCCGGGTCCGCAGCAGCTCGCCTGCCCGGCGCGCCCTGCCCGCCAGCGCCTCCAGCCGTTTTTCCGCCGATTTCACCGTGCGCATGGCCGGCTCAAACCGCCGCAGCATGAATTCCGCCAGCGTCTGAAATCCTTCGTGGCGGCCTTCGCGCAGCAGGCTGACGCGCTGATTGACCAAAGCCTCGTAAGCACCCGTTGCGCCAAAGCGGAAGGCAGAGCGGGCTGCCATTGCCTCCAGCTCCGCCGATACTGTCAGCAGCTGCGACAGCGTTTGTTCGGCAGGCACGGTGCCGCTGGTCATCTCCACCATCATCTCGCTGAGATGCGTGTCCAGCGCACTGATGGTTGGTGTCAGGCCGCGGGCGCGGGAAAAGCCCAGCATCGCCATAGCCCGGTATGTCTCGATCTCGCACAGCCGCTGCACTATCCGGCCGATGCGCTGGCTTCCGGTCCCCGCACCCGGCAGCACGGCAAACCGCATGTGCCCGGCGGGGTCAATGCGAAAGTCCCCGGCGACCACGGCGCTGTCATCCAGTACCGGCGACACCGCCACGCTTTCCGGCACAAACCAGTCGTGCAGGGTAGCCTTCAGCCTGGCCGGAGCCGTGCGCGGCACCACCCGGATCAGCGCAGAGGTGATCCGCTGCCTCGGCGCCTGTGCCAGCCAGTCCTCGGGGAAGACATCGAAATCCGCCGGATCAAAGGCACGTGTGCTGACGCCGTCCCGGTAGACCGTGTAGCTGACGAATTCCGTGTGCTGCTCCCATTTGATCATGTGCCGCCCGATTTGCGCCGTGTGATGCGTTGCCCCCGGCTGCGGATGCGCTGCGCCATGGCGGTCCAGAAGGTCCGTCAGATGCTGGACATCCTGTTGCCTGTCGCGATGTTCGGCTTCCTGCGGCTGTTTTACCGCCAGGTAAACCACTGTGCAGGGGCTGGACATCGCGGGAAAGGGCCGCGCGTGCAGCTCATTGGTGAGCTGATAACGTAAAGGGTGATCCTGGATCAGGCGCATTGGGGTCTCCCGGGCAATGCCGCGGACCATAAAGCCTGAGGAAATGCATGTAAAGAACACTGGTATTTCAATATGTTATGTGGATGCCACGGTATACAGAGGCCATCCAAAGGGGCTCTGCCCCCAGCCTGCGGCTTCCCCCGGAGTATTTTGGACCAGAAAGAAGCAGCGCAGAAAAAAGGCGCCCCGGTTGGAGCGCCTTTTACAGGTTATCTGTTCTCTTAGCTGATCATGGTCAGCAGATTATCGAGGCTTGCCTTTGCGTCGCCGTAGAACATGCGGGTGTTTTCCTTGAAGAACAGCGGGTTCTCGATACCGGAGTAGCCGGTGCCCTGGCCGCGTTTGGAGACAAACACCTGTTTCGCTTTCCAGCACTCCAGAACCGGCATGCCGGCGATCGGCGAGTTGGGGTCCTCCTGGGCGGCCGGGTTGACGATGTCGTTGGAGCCGATCACGATGGCCACGTCGGTCTCCGGGAAGTCCTCGTTGATCTCGTCCATTTCCAGCACGATGTCGTAAGGAACTTTCGCTTCCGCCAGCAGCACGTTCATGTGCCCCGGCAGACGGCCGGCCACCGGGTGGATGGCAAAGCGCACGGTCTTCCCTTTGGCGCGCAGGCGGCGGGTCAGTTCGGCCACGTTCTGCTGCGCCTGCGCCACCGCCATGCCGTAGCCGGGGATGATCACCACAGAGTCGGCCTCGTCCAGCGCCGTCGCCACACCGTCGGCATCGATGGCGATCTGCTCGCCGTCGATTTCCATCGCCGGGCCCGCAGTGCCGCCGAAGCCGCCCAGGATCACCGACACAAACGACCGGTTCATCGCCTTGCACATGATGTAGGAGAGGATCGCACCCGAAGAGCCGACCAGCGCGCCGACCACGATCAGGAGATCATTGCCGAGGCTGAAGCCGATCGCCGCCGCGGCCCAGCCCGAGTAGCTGTTCAGCATCGACACCACCACCGGCATGTCGGCGCCGCCGATGCCCATGATCAGATGGTAGCCGATGAACAGCGCCGCCAGGGTCATCAGGAACAGCGGGAAGAAGCCGCCTGTGTTGAAGTACCAGATCAGGCTGAGGAAGGAGAGGCCCGCGGCACCGGCGTTCAGCATATGGCCGCCCGGCAGTTTGGTGGCCGCCGAGGTGAGCTTGCCCGCCAGCTTGCCAAAGGCGACAACCGAGCCGGTGAAGGTGATCGCGCCGATGAAGATGCCCAGGAACAGCTCAACCCGCAGGAAGGCGATTTCGGCACCAGTTTTCTTTGCCAGAAGCCCAGCGAACCCACCAAGTTCATTGACTATATTCGTCTTGGCGACAACTTGGTCAGCAATTTCGCCCCCCGTTTTACTCCAATCCGGCGACGCCTGAGGATAGTTTAATCCAGCATCGGCAAAGATTGCAGCAACATTGCCAAGCTCAATGTGAGCGATGAAGCCCACAAACACCGCGGCCAGGCCCACCAGCGAATGCATCGCCGCCACCAGCTGCGGCATCTCGGTCATCTGGACCTTCTTGGCGACATAGGTGCCGATGAGGCCGCCGCCGGCAATCAGCAAGAGCGACAACAGCCACAGGCCCGAGCCGGGGCCGATAATCGTGGCAAAAACCGCCAGCCCCATGCCGGCAATGCCGTACCAGACCGCGCGTTTGGCGCTTTCCTGGTTGGACAGGCCGCCCAAGGACAGGATGAAAAGAACTGCCGCAACAACATAGGCGGCGGTGGTGAAACCGTAATCCATTGTACCTGCCTCGCTTTAAGATTTCTGGAACATGGCAAGCATGCGCCGGGTGACGAGGAAGCCGCCGAAGATGTTGATCCCGGCCATGAAGACCGAAAGCGCCGCCAAGAGGATCACCAGCCAGCTGCCTGAGCCGATCTGCATCAAGGCGCCGAGGATGATGATCGAGGAGATCGCGTTGGTCACCGCCATCAGCGGTGTGTGCAAGCTGTGCGCCACGCCCCAGATCACCTGGAAGCCCACAAAGCAGGCCAGCGCAAAGACGATGAAATGCTGCATGAAGCTGACCGGCGCAAAGAGCCCCACCAGCAGCAAGAGCGCGCCGCCGCCTGCCAGCAAAATCACCTGGCTTTTGGTCTGCGCCTTGAAGGCCGCAACCTCCTGGGCGCGTTTTTCTTCCGGTGTCAGCTCCGGCACGGTTTCCTTGGGCTTGGCGGCAATTGCCTGCACTTTGGGCGGCGGCGGCGGGAAGGTGATCTCACCCGCAAAGGCCACGGTGGCGCCGCGGATCACGTCGTCCTCCATGTCGTGATTGACCTGGCCGTCTTTTTCCGGTGTCAGATCCGTCATCATATGGCGGATGTTGGTGGCATATAGCGTCGAGGCCTGCGCCGCCATCCGGCTGGGGAAGTCGGTATAGCCAATGATCGTCACGCCATTGTCTGTAACGATCTTATCGTCCGCCACGGTCAGCTTGCAGTTGCCGCCCTTTTCCGCCGCAAGGTCGACAATGACCGAGCCGGGCTTCATCGCCGCGACCATATCCTCGGTCCACAGCTCAGGTGCTTCGCGGTTGGGGATCAGCGCGGTGGTGATGACGATGTCCACCTCAGGCGCCAGCTCGCGGAATTTGGCCAGCTGCGCCTCGCGGAATTCCGGCGAGGAGACCGAGGCATAACCGCCGGTGGCGGCACCGTCCTGCTGGGCTTCCTCAAAGTCGAGATAGACAAATTCGGCGCCCATGCTCTCGACCTGCTCGGCCACTTCCGGGCGCACGTCAAACGCCAGGGTGATCGCGCCAAGCGAGGTTGAGGTGCCGATGGCCGCCAGACCGGCAACACCGGCGCCAACCACCAGAACCTTGGCCGGGGGCACTTTGCCCGCCGCGGTGATCTGGCCGGTGAAGAAGCGGCCGAAGTTGTTGCCCGCTTCAATCACAGCGCGGTAGCCCGCGATATTGGCCATTGAGCTGAGCGCATCCATCTTCTGCGCGCGGCTGATCCGCGGCACCATTTCCATGGCGATCACATTGGCGCCCTTGGATTTGGCCAGCTCCATGCCCTCTTCATTCCCGGCGGGGTTGAAGAAGGAGATCAGCGTCTTGCCCTTGGTCAGCCGTTTCAGCTCGGTCGCATCCGGCTGGCGCACCTTGGCGATGATATCGGATGCTTTCCACAACGCTGCCGGTGTCTTGATGATCTCGACGCCCGCCGCTTCATAGACTGCGTCAGAAAAACCTGCAGCCGCACCGGCCCCGGCTTCGATCGCGCAATCATAGCCGAGTTTCTGCAACTGCTTGGCAGAGTCCGGCGTCATGCCGACCCGGTTCTCGCCCGCAAATGTTTCTTTTGGTGTCCCTATTTTCACCTTATGGGTCCCCCTCGTCTTGCCCGTGCCAGCAATGCCTAGGTACGGATCACAATGATTTTCTTTACTATGCGCAAGATTGTTGCGCAAGGATTTTGCTGCATTGCCGCAAAGTCATGCTGCAATGCCGCGTTCCGATCAGATCCAGCGGCGCACCTTTTTCTCATAGCGGGCCCAGTCCGCCCGGAAGGTCCGCCGCAGCCTGTCTTCTTCGGGAATGACAAACCGGCTTTCCAGTAGCCACAGGAAGATGGGGATCAACGGCAGCGCCAGCACTGCGTCAAACCACAGCACAAGGCCCGCGAGGATCAGAACATCGCCCAAATAGATCGGGTTGCGGCTGCGGCTGAAGATCCCTGACTGCACCAGCCGGCTGGGTGTCTGGTGCGGAATGACCGTGGTTTTTTGCCGCCGCATCTCGGTTATGGCGAGCAAAGCCAGCAAGAGGCCGCCACCCAGCAGAATACCACCCAGGAACCCGGCCCATGCCCCCCCGAAAGAAAGCCCGAATGCGGCATGAACCGACTGCAGCCAGGCCGTCAGAACAAAGCCTGCCAGCCAGACGGGCGGCACATCCAGCCACCGCATCACGCCCTGCTCTTTTGCAGAATATGTCCTGAAATCATACGCATTTCGGGCAATCTTTCCTTATCCGGCTTGCTCGTCCAGACCTGTTCGGGCGGGACTTTCAGAAAAGGACAAATTGCCCCCGATGCTGCAGAAACGACGAATCTGTTCCGGCTTGCGGCATGATCCTGCATAGATTTGCCCGAAAGCCTACGTATATTTATGTGTACTGAAGCGGAGGGGCTTATTCCCATTCCATTTCCTCGAACACCCGGCCTGCGTTTTTGGTAGCCAGTTCCTCGAATGTGTCCAACCCCTTCCATTGCTCCTGATCCACATAGTAGGCGCTGGCGAGGTCTCCGCCGTCCTCGATATGGGCGCCGACCTTGGCCCGCAGGTCCACCAGATAGTCAAAGGTATAGCGGCGCAGCTGCGGCAAATTGGTCGGGTGGCCATGGCCCGGGATGACATAGGCGGGGTTGAGCGGTTCCAGCTTGTCCTGCCAGGTCTCAACCCAGCATTTGGTGCAGGTGTGCGGAAAGACCGGCAGCATCCGTTCGTGAAAGGCGATGTCGCCGGCGATCATCAGGTTCCACGCGGGAATCCAGACCTGGATGTCGCCGGGATCATGCGCCGGGCCCAGGTTCAGAACCTGAATTTCCACCTCCCCAAGGCTAAGCTCATAGCGGTCGTCAAAGGACAGGTTGGCATGTTCCACCCGCGTATCGCCGGCCCGGTCCTTGTTGTAGCCGCGCATGCGCTGCAGGATCATATCGCTGTTTTCCTGCGTTTCTGCAATTGCCTCGGCATGGGCCAGTACATCCACGCCCTGGTCGCGCCAATAGCCATTGCCCAGCATGGCATGGCCCTGGCCGTTTTCATTGATCACCAGCACCACGGGCTGATCGGTCACTTGCCTGATTTCCTGATGCAGCGCCTTGGCCAGCGCGTCCGAGGCACCGGCATTCACCACCACCACTCCTTCGCCGGTCACGATGAAGGACAGGTTGTTGTTGTGGCCTGCATTCTCATAGGTCGGCGGGGCCGTGGCGCCGATGGCGGAGAACACATGCGGGATGACCTCCACCGGTTTGGAGTAGAGTTCGGACTGGGGGTATTGGTCGGCAATGTCTTCGCTTGCCTGCGCGGCAATGGGCATCAGCAGGGCTGCGCAGGCAGCGGCGGCAAAAGCTTTCATTGGTATCTCCCTGAACGTTTGCCGCAACATTCACACATGTGAATATAACTGTAAACGCCAGACCCATGCGGCGTGACGGCACGGCGGGCTTGCCTGAGCGCTCTGCCCGGATAGGCTGTGCCGCAAAACAGGGAGGCCGGACGTTCATGACATTGACAGGCAAACACGCGCTGGTGACCGGCGGCGGCACCGGGATCGGGCGGGCCATCGCCCAAGGGCTGGCAGCGGAGGGAGCACACGTCACCATCACCGGACGGCGGCAAGAGGTTCTGGAAGAAGCCGCAACGGAGAACCTGCATCCCCTGGCCATGGATGTACGCAGCGAGGAGGACGTGGCGGCCAGGATTGCCGCCGCGGTTGAGGCGCGCGGCCCCATTCAGATCTGCGTGGCCAATGCCGGCGTTGCCGAGGGCGCTGCGCTGCACAAGACAACGATGGAGTTCTGGCGCAACATGATGGCGACCAATCTGGACGGGGCCTTTCTGACCATCCGCGAATGTTTCAAATCGATGCGGCAGACCGATTGGGGCCGGGTCATCACCGTTTCATCCATCGCCGGGCTGCGGGGGCTGAAAGGCGCCGCCTGCTATTCCGCCAGCAAACACGGGATGATCGGCCTCACCCGCGCGCTGAGCGAGGATTATCTGGGCACGCCCTTCACCTTTAACGCGCTATGCCCCGGATACGTGGACACGCCGATTGTCGAGCGCAACATCACATCAATCGCCCAGCGCGCCGGGATGAGCGCGGTGGAGGCGCTGGACGTGATGGTCAACGCCAACCGCCACAAGCGGCTGATCGAACCCGGCGAAGTCGCCGCCGCGGCGCTTTGGTTGTGCGGACCGGGGTCGGGATCCATCAATGGCCAGTGCATCGAGATTTCAGGAGGGCAAACCTGATGGACCGCAAGGAATTCAACACATTCTGCGCCACCTTCCCCGCCGCTGAACATGTGGTCCAATGGGGTAACTCCGACGTCTGGAAAGCAGGCGGCAAGCTGTTTGCGGTCTGCGGCTGGGCCGGCGGCAAGGATGCCTTCACATTCAAGGCAGGAGAAATTGCCTTTGAAGTGCTGCAGGAACGTCCCGGCGTCCGTCCGGCACCCTATTTGGCATCACGCGGGATGAAGTGGTTGCAGCATTTTGAAGCCCCCGGCCTGTCAGATGCTGAGCTGCAGGAACAGATCACCCTGTCCTACCAGATGGTCACTGCAGGATTGTCCAAACGCAAACGGGCTGAGTTCGGCATTCCCGATCCCCAGCCCGCCGCCGGTCAGGGCTGACGCAGGCAGCCGGCCTCTGGACAGAATGCAATGGATACGATAGCAAACCGCAAAGCTTTAAGCTTGAAATACCCACCTGACGCGAGGCCCTGATGACCGATTTTGCAGCGACCAAGGCGATGTTCGACTTGCCGGAAGGCATGATCTATCTGGACGGAAACTCGCTGGGGCCGCTGCCCCGTGCCGCCAAGGACCGTGTTGGCGCGATGATGCAGGACGAATGGGGCCGGATGCTGATCACCGGCTGGAACAAGGCCGGCTGGATGGACAAGCCCAAGGCGCTGGGAGATCGCATCGGGCGGCTGATCGGGGCGGAGCCGGGCCATGTGGTGATGGGCGACACGCTGTCGATCAAAGTCTATCAGGCGGTGGCTTCGGCACTGGAGCTGAACCCGGGCCGCAAGGTGGTGCTGTCAGACAATGGCAACTTCCCCACCGATCTCTATATGGCGGGCGGGCTGCTGAAATCGCTGGGGCCGGACTATGAGCTGCGGGTGGTGGACCCGGAAGCGGTGGAGGAAAACATCACCGACGAGATCGCGGTTCTGATGATCACCGAAGTTGACTACCGCACCGGCCGCAAGCACGAGATGAAAGCGCTGACCGAAAAGGCCCATGCCAACGGCGTGCTGACGGTCTGGGATCTGGCCCACTCAGCCGGTGCTGTTCCCGTGGATCTGGCGGGTTGCCGCGCCGATTTTGCGGTTGGCTGCAGCTACAAATACCTCAATGGCGGCCCCGGCGCGCCGGCCTTCATTTATGTTGCCCCCCGCCACGCGGAACACGTCCGCCCGGCGCTGTCCGGCTGGCTGGGGCATGAAGCGCCTTTTGCCTTTGACCTCGACTACCGCCCCGGCAATGGCATCGACCGGATGCGCGTCGGTACTCCGCCGATCCTGCAGCTGACCGCGCTGGAGGCGGCAATGGATATCTGGGACATGGCGGACATGGAAACCGTGCGTGCCAAATCCATCGCACTGTGCGATCTGTTCATCACCGAGGTAGAGAAAACCTGCCCGCAGCTGGAACTGGCCTCGCCGCGCGACCCGGAGTTCCGCGGCAGCCAGGTGTCGTTCAAATTCACTTACGGCTATGCCGCCATGCAGGCGCTGATCGGCCGCGGCGTGATCGGCGATTTCCGCGCACCCGATATTATGCGCTTCGGCTTTACGCCGCTCTATATTAACGAGGACGACGTGCGCGCAGCGGCCCGGATCATTGCCGATGTCATGAACAACGCCCTGTGGGACCGTGCCGAATACAAAGTGCGCAACGCGGTTACCTGATGCGAACCACCCGCTCATACCATCTGCCGCTGTGCCGCCCGGCGGGCTGGGTCGCGCTGTGGCGCCGGCTGGCCCAATGCGGCACCCTGAACCGGAGAAACCCTTCCTTTCCCTGAACCGTGATACACTTTGGAAAAGGAAGACTTTGATGACAAAACCCTATGATCCCGCCGACGACGGAGCGCAGATGTCCTTTGACGGGCGGATGTCTTATGGCGATTACCTGTCGCTGGACATGCTGCTGAACGCGCAGAAGACATGGACCAATACCCATGACGAGATGCTGTTCATCATTCAGCACCAGACCTCGGAACTGTGGATGCGGCTGGCCATTCACGAACTGACCGCCGCCCGTGAACGCCTGCTGGGCGGCAAGGCGCATCAGGCCTTCAAAATGCTGGCCCGTGTGGCGCGCATTTTTGAGCAGCTGAACTCTGCCTGGGACGTGCTGCGCACCATGACGCCCTCGGACTACACCGCGTTCCGGGACGAGCTGGGCCAAAGCTCCGGCTTCCAGTCGCACCAGTACCGGCAGATCGAATTCATGCTGGGCAACCGCAACACGGCGATGCTGCGCCCGCACGTCCACCGCCCGGACATCCTGGCACTGCTGGAGGCAGAGCTGGCGCAGCCCTCGCTCTATGACGTAGCGTTGAAGGCGCTGGCGCGCAGCTTCCCGCTACCGGACGAAGTGCTGAACCGGGATCTGGCCGGGGCATATGTACCGCATGAGGCCGTGCAAACCGCCTGGACCGAAGTCTACCGCGACACCGAAACACATTGGGAGCTGTATGAACTGGCCGAGAAGCTGGTGGACTTCGAGGATTGTTTCCGCCGCTGGCGCTTCAACCATGTGACCACAGTGGAGCGGGTGATCGGCTTCAAGCGCGGCACCGGCGGCACCGGCGGCGTCAGCTATCTGAAACGGATGCTGGAGGTGGAGTTGTTCCCCGAGCTGTGGCACCTGCGCACCGAGCTTTGATGCGCACGCGGGCCGGTTCGTCCGGCCCGCCCGTCAGCGCGGCGTCAGCCCGGCCCCGAACAGCGCCGCCAGCTGGCGCACGCCTTCCAGGTAGGTGGCGTAATCCCCGGCTGATTGCTTGATACCCTTGAGGGACGCGCAAATGGTCCGGGCAATCACTTCGGCCTGCCCGTTCAGCACCGCCTGCCCGGTCTCTGCCTGCTGTTGCAACCAAGTGGCATAAAGCCCGCGCAAAGCTGCTTCGCCCTCTTCGATTTCCTTACCGGCGACGTTCTTAGTGACTTCGAACAGCTCCATTCCGTGCGGCGAGGCCATCATCGACTCAATCGCTTCGCCGCCCTGCCCCTCAAAGGCCGCCAAAAGGCGCTTGGCCAGGGTTCCTTCGGAGGCCAGCCCGGCCCGGACATTCTCCGCAGTATTGTCATAATACGCGGCGACAAGCGCCCGGAAAATCGCCTCTTTGTTCCTGAAATGCAAATACAGCGCCGGCCGCGACATGCCCGCACTCTTGGCAATGTCATCCATCGAGGTCTTGCGGAACCCATAGGTAGAGAACGCTGCCCATGCGGCGCCCAGGATTACCTGCTGTTTCGGATCAATGCCTGCCATGTTCATGTTTTTGCTTCTGACATTCTCAGCGCAAAATGTCAATTGACACCCTGACATAATTGATACATTTTGTCAGAACCACAGCAAGGGAGCCCCGCCATGCCAACAGACCTGCGCATCAACGGAAAGACACATCAAGTGGACCTGCCGGATAACGTGCCCCTCCTGTGGGTTCTGCGCGATGAGGTTGGCCTGACCGGAACCAAATTCGGCTGCGGCGTTGCCGCTTGCGGCGCCTGTACGGTGCATATCGACGGCGCGGCGGTGCGCTCGTGCCAAGTGGCGCTGTCGGATGTCTGGGGCGAGGTCATCACAATCGAAGGTCTCGGCACGCCCGATGCCATGGCGGCAATCCAGCAGGCCTGGGTTAAGCATCAGGTGGCGCAATGCGGCTATTGCCAGTCCGGCCAGATCATGCAGGCGGCCAGCCTATTGGCGGAAAACCCGGCCCCATCAGACGCCGAGATTGACGAGGCCATGCAGGGCAACCTTTGCCGCTGCGGCACCTATCCGCGTATCCGGGCTGCCATCCATTCCGCCGCGAAACAGATGCAGGAGGCGTAATCCCATGGCCAGCATCGCAAAAATCGCCCGCCGGACCTTCCTCATCGGCTCTGCCGCTATCGTCGGCGGCGTTGCTTTCGGCGCCTATTACGTCAGCCTTCCCGCCCCTAACCCGCTGCAACCGGGCGACGGCGAGGCAGCACTGAACCCGTTTGTTCTGATTGATCAGAACGGCATCACCCTGTTTGCCCCGCGTGCTGAAATGGGCCAGGGGGTTAAAACCAGCTGGGCGGCGCTGATCGCGGAAGAGCTGGATGTGGAACTGGATCAGGTGCGGGTGCTGCACGGGCCGGCCGCCAAGGCATATTACAACTCTGCATTCATGGCGGATGCGCTGCCGGGCAAAGGCTATGACAGCAGCACTTTCAAGCATTCCATCGGCGAGGCACTGGGGCATCTCGGCAAGGTGCTGAACCTGCATGGCACCGGCGGTTCCACCTCGATGAAGGACGGCTATAAGCGGATGCGCCAAGCCGGTGCAACAGCCCGCGAGACACTGAAACAGGCGGCTGCGGACCGGCTCGGCCTCAGCCGCAGCCAGTTCTCCACCGCCAAGGGGGCGGTGATTGCACCGGATGGCACGCAGATCCCCTACAGCGAGCTCGCAATGGACGCCGCCAAGCTGGACCCGGTGGAAGCGGACCTCCGCCCGCGCCATGAATGGCGGCTGATCGGAAAATCCCAGCCCCGCGTCGACATGGCGGAAAAATCCACCGGCACCGCCGAATTCGGCATCGACGTGCGGTTGCCGGGTATGAAGTTTGCCGCATTGCGCATGAACCCGCGCCAGGGCGGCGGTATGGCAGGTTTTGACGCCGCAGCCGCCGCAGCAATGCCTGGTGTGGAAAAGGTAATAGATATGGGCACCGGCGTCGCAGTGATGGCCAGCAATACTTGGCTCGCCATGCAGGCGGTGGATGCCATCGAGGTAAACTGGCAGGACGCCCCCTATCCGCCGGAAACAGATCAGATCTTCGCCCGCATTGCATCGGCCTTTGAAGACGCTCCGAATTCGGTGCTGCGCGATGACGGCGATGCGGATCAGCTGCCCGCAGGCGCAACTGAACTGACGGCAGACTACCAGGTGCCCTATCTGGCGCATGCCACAATGGAGCCGATGAATGCCACTGCCCTGCTGGAGGATGGCAGGCTGACCGTCTGGTGCGGCAACCAGATGCCCACGTTCACCCAGTCAAAATGCGCCGCCGAGGCCGGGCTGGACGCCGAACAGGTGGACATCCGCACCACCTATCTGGGCGGCGGGTTCGGGCGCCGGGTCGAGTTCGACTATGCAGTGTTCGCCACCCGCATCGCCAAGGACATGCCCGGCGTGCCGGTGCAGCTGACATGGAGCCGCGAGGAAGACATGCGGCACGACATGTACCGCCCCGGCGCCATGGCGCGGATGCGCGGCGCGGTAAAGGATGGCACGGCGGTGCTGATGGACGGCAAAGTGGCAGCGGCCTCGCCCACCGAACAGGCGATGAAACGGCTGGCGGATTTCACCCCCGCAGGCCCGGACAAGGTGCATGTCGAGGGGTTCTTCAACTCCCCATACGCGATCCCGAATTACCGGATGGCCGGCCATATCTCGGACCTGCAGATCCCGGTTGGTTTCTGGCGCTCTGTCGGCAACAGCTTCAACGCCTTCTTCGTCGAAAGTTTCATGGATGAGATGGCCCATGCGGCCGGCACCGATCCGCTGGAATTCCGCTTGGACCTTGCCCGCCGCGAATGGGCGCCCGCTGCAGGCGTGCTGGAGGCGGTCAGGGAGATGTCAGGCTGGGCCGGCAAAACACCCGATGGCGTGGGACGCGGCGTTGCCCTGTGCTACAGCTTTGGCACGCCGGTGGCCGAGGTGATCGAGGTGGCGGAGGAAGACGGCAGCATCCGCATCGCCAAGGCCTGGATCGCCTGCGACATGGGCCGGGTGATCGACCCGGAAATCGTCAAGGCGCAGATGTTCGGCGGTATGGCATACGGGCTGTCGGCAGCCTGCTTTGGCGAGATCACCTTTGCCGATGGCGCCGCCGAACAGGGCAACTTCCCGGACTATGACGCCCTGCGCATGCACACGATGCCCGAAACCGAGGTGCAGGTGCTGGAAACCCAGGCCCATATGGGCGGCGCCGGCGAGCCCGGCACCCCGCCAGCGGCGCCGGCGCTGGCCAACGCGCTGTTCGACCTCACTGGCAAACGCGCGCGTCGCCTGCCTTTGATGCACGAGTTTGATCTGCTGGTTTGAAACAGTTTGCGGCCTGCCGCGCGGGCGGGCCGCAGGTTCTTCGCCTAGTCCAGGATCTTAACCATCCGGTAGTTGTGAATTTTCACGCCGCCACGCTCAAATTCGCACCGTTTTTCCAAGACAAATCCCATCCGCTCGAAAAAGCCTCGCGCCGCTTCGCTCGCCTCGGTATACAATAGTCCGATCCCCTGACGCAGCGCAGTCTCTTCCAGTTTGCCGTAGAGCATCGCCGCAACGCCCTGCCCTGCCGCACGGGGGTGGCAGAACAGCATGTCGATATGGCCGTCCGCCTCAAGATCAATGAAAGCCGCCGGCACATCCGCATCATCCGCCGCCACCCAGACTGCCCGGCCATCGGACAGCTTCCGCAGGAAAGCTTCGCTTGACGGCGCCTCCGGGCACCATGCGCGGATTTGCGCAGGAGAATAAAACCGGCTGGCAATACCATGAACAGCGGATGCAAAAACATCCGTCAACACCGCTGCATCACCGGCTCTGAATTGCCTGATTCCGCAGCATACCGGCCTGCCATCGGCCTCAAACCGTGCATTGCTTGCCATATTCGAACCTTTTACGCTGACCGCTGCAAACCAGCCTGCGCCTTGCCAGCCGCCCAGGCTCTGACCGCATCGCCGAACGCCTCGAACAGCGGGCGCGACACCGGATCGCTGGCCGCATCCCATTCCGGGTGCCACTGCACAGACATGGTAAACCCGGCTGCGTCCTTGATATAGACCGCTTCGGCTGTGCCATCGGGCGCCTGCCCGTCAATCACCACGCGGGTGCCCGGGCGTTTGATCCCCTGCCCGTGCAGCGTGTTGGTCATGACCTCTTCGGCCCCGAACAAGCGGTGGAACACACCGCCGGAGCTGAATTTCACCGTGTGGCGCAGGGCAAATTTTTCTTCCAGCGTGCCATCCGGCGGCATCCGATGGTTCATCCGCCCCGGCAGATCGCGGATTTCCGGGTGCAGCGTGCCCCCCATTGCCACGTTGACCTCCTGAAAGCCGCGGCAGATGCCCAGAAACGGCTGGCCGCGGTCAACACAGGCGCGGATCAGCGGCAAAGTGATCGCATCGCGCGCCCGGTCAAAGGCGCCATGCGCTTCGGTCTCGGCCTCGCCGTATTCATGCGGGTGCACGTTCGGGCGGCCGCCTGTCAGCAAGAAGCCGTCAAAACTCTCCAGCAGTTCCTCAACCGTCACAAAACGGGGGTCCGAAGGGATCATCAGCGGCATGCAACCCGCCACTTCGGCGATCGCCTCGGAGTTCATGGTCCCGCCCGCGTGGACAGGGTACTGATCGTTGATCAGGTAGGAATTTCCGATGATGCCAACTTTGGGTCGCGCCATTTTCCGCTCTTCTTGTGCTGTATAAAGAAGAACCTAGCCCCCTGCGGGCGCCACATCAACGGGGAGCGCGGCGCAACAGACTGTTCAGCCGCGCACAACGCTGCGAAATGTCCGTGCGAAGTCAGACCTCGCCCTGCAAACCCGCCGCCTCGATACCGGCCATGGCCGCGACGGCATCATTGTCCGAGCTGTCGCCGGTGACACCAACCGCGCCGATCACAGCACCGCCCGCACCGCGTACCAGCACCCCGCCCGGCACCGGCACCACTTGGCCGCCATAGACCCCGTTCACCGCCGCCATGAAATAGGCCTGTGCTTCTGCCCGGGCCATCTGCGCGCTGCCGGCCATACCCAGCATGACCGAGCCATAAGCCTTGCCATGGGCAATGGGGAACCGGCCCGGTGCGGCGCCGTCCTCGCGCTCGAATGCCCGCACATGGCCGCCCGCATCCAGCACCACTACCGACAGCGGTTTCAGCCCCATTTCATGCCCTTTGCCCAAGGCCGCACGGATGATTGTGCGGGCCTGATCCAGTGAAATCTCAGCCATGGGTGTCTTTCCTTCCGTTCGCGTGACGTCACGGAACAGAAAAGGAGGCCAAAAGGCCCCCTTTGACTACCCCTTTTTGCGGGGAAACTGTTTCATCCGGTCAGTTTGCCGCGGTCAGTTTGACGCTTGCTGCGCCTTCAGCTCCAGCCGCCGGGCGTGCAGAACCGGCTCGGTATAGCCGGAAGGCTGCACCCGCCCCTGGAACACCAGATCGCAGGCCGCCTGGAAGGCGATGGTGTCGAACCCCGGCGCCATCGCGCGATAGGTGTTGTCGCCGCGGTTCTGCTCATCCACCACCTTGACCATCTTGTGCAAGCTGCCCATCACCTCTTCTTCGCTGACCACACCGTGATGCAGCCAGTTGGCGATATGCTGGGCGGAAATCCGGCAGGTGGCGCGGTCCTCCATCAGCCCGACATCATTGATGTCCGGCACCTTGGAGCATCCCACCCCCTGATCGACCCAGCGCACCACATAGCCCAGGATGCCCTGCGCATTGTTTTCCACCTCACGCGCGATCTGGCGCGGCGTCCATTTGCGGTAAGTGGCCAGCGGGATTTCCAGAATGCCGTCCACATGGGCACGGCGGCCGCCGGCCATAAGCCGTTCCTGCACCGCGAACACATCCACCTTGTGGTAATGCAGCGCATGCAGGGTCGCGGCGGTCGGGCTGGGCACCCAGGCACAGTTGGCGCCGGATTTCGGATGCTCGATCTTCTGCTCGAGCATCGCCGCCATCATGTCCGGCATTGCCCACATGCCTTTGCCGATCTGCGCCTTGCCGCTGAGGCCGCACTCCAGGCCGATATCCACATTCAGGTTCTCATAGGCACCGATCCAGCCCTTGCGCTTGATGAAATCCTTACGGGAGAACGGGCCTGCCTCCATCGAGGTGTGGATCTCGTCACCGGTTCGGTCCAGGAAACCGGTGTTGATAAACGCCACCCGGTGCTTGGCCGCACGGATGCATTCCTTGAGGTTCACCGAGGTGCGGCGCTCTTCGTCCATGATACCGATCTTCACGGTGTGGCGCGGCAGGCCCAGGATGTCCTCGACCTTGTCGAAAATGCGGTCGGTAAAGGCGACTTCGTCCGGCCCGTGCATCTTGGGCTTCACCACATAGACCGAGCCATGGGCCGAGTTGCCGCCCTCGCGTTTCAGGTCGTGCTTGGCAATCATCACGGTGATCAGCGCATCGAGCAGCCCCTCGTAAGCCTCCTTGCCGTCCTGATCCAGCACCGCCGGGTTGGTCATCAGATGGCCGACATTGCGCACCCACAGCACCGCCCGGCCCTTTACGGACATGGCAGAGCCGTCCGGCGCAGTGAAGCCGAAATCCGGGTTCAGACGGCGGGTGATGGTCTTGCCGCCCTTGTCCAGCTTCGCTTCCAGATCGCCCCGCATCAAGCCCAGCCAATTAGAGTAGGCCAGCACCTTGTCTTCGGCATCGACGCAGGCGACCGAATCCTCGCAGTCCATGATCGCCGACATTGCGCTTTCCAGCCGCACATCCGCCAACCCCGCCTGATCGCGGGCGCCAATCGCATGGGCGCGGTCGAATACCAGCTCAACATGCAGCCCGTTGTTGCGCAGCAGCACGGCTTCAGGCGCCTTGGGGTTGCCGCGGTAGCCTGCAAACTTCTCCGGCTGCGCCAGCGGCAGGTCATCGACCAGCAACTGGCCGTCCTGCACGTAATAGCGGCGCACATCGGCATGGCTGGCACCGTCAATCGGGAAGGCTTCATCCAGGAACACCCGCGCCCGCGCTACAACCCGCGCGCCGCGGCCCTTGTCATAGCCGCCCTTGGGCGCCGGGGTTCCCATCGCATCGGTGCCGTAAAACCCGTCATACAGGCTGCCCCAGCGCGCATTGGCTGCATTCAGCGCATAGCGCGCGTTGGTGATCGGAACCACCAGCTGCGACCCCGGCACCAAAGCGATCTCCGGGTCCACGTTCTGCGTCTCAATCTCGAAATCGCCGCCCTCCGGCAGCAGATAGCCGATCTTACTCAGGAACGCCTTATACCCTTCGTGGTCATGGGGCTTGTCCCGGTTGGCAATATGCCAGGCATCAATTTCAGCCTGCATCTGTTCCCGCTTGGCCAGCAACGCACGGTTTTCCGGGCCGAACCCGTTCACCAGCTCCGCCAGGCCCGCCCAGAACGCCTCGGCCTCAACCCCGGTGCCCGGCAGCGCCTGCTTTTCGATGAATTCCGCCAGCTCCGGCGCGACCTGAATTCCCTGCTTTTCGACCCGGCTCATGACTTGCTCCTTTGGGCGGTACACCACTGTATGCTGTCTCTTAACTAGGGGAGAAGTTTCCGATCGGCAACAAAACAGCCTTCCTCTGAAACCGAACTCAATTTCTTGATTATCAAGAAAGTGCTGCGGATTTTTCCAGACCGCCCTTCAGGCCCCCCAATCCGCTTGCAGTCACCTGCCTATCCTCTACACCTTAAAAGGACGCAGTGCCGAGGAGAGCGAGAATGGCCAAAGACACGCCCCAGACCTTCTACCTGAAAGATTACACCCCTTTTGGATACGACGTTGAAAGCGTTCACCTGACCTTCCGCCTGTCGCCGGAAACCACCCGGGTTCTCAGCAAAATCCGCTTTGCGCCCAAGGCGGACGCGGCAGACAAGACATTCTTCCTGCACGGTGAAGACCTCCAGCTGATCTCGGCCAAGATCGATGGCCAGGAAGTTGCGCCGGAAGTGACAGACAAAGGCCTCAGTTGCGACGTGCCCGGCGCCCCCTTCACCTGGGAAGCCGAGGTGGAGATCAACCCGGCCGGCAATACCGCGCTCGAAGGGCTTTATATGTCCAACCGGATGTATTGCACCCAGTGCGAGGCTGAGGGTTTCCGCAAGATCACTTACTACCCCGACCGCCCAGACGTGATGTCCACCTTCACCGTCAGGATTGAGGGCGACGAGCCGGTGATGCTGTCGAACGGCAACCCCATGGGCCACGGCGAAGGCTGGGCTGAATGGCACGATCCCTGGCCGAAACCGGCCTATCTGTTTGCTCTGGTTGCGGGCGATCTGGTCAACCATCCCGGCCAATTCACCACCAAATCCGGCAAAGAGGTGGAGCTGAACATCTGGGTCCGTCCCGGCCCTGATGAGGGCAAATGCGCCTTTGGCATGGAAGCACTGAAAAAGTCGATGACATGGGACGAGGAGGTCTATGGCCTCGAATACGACCTGGAGCTGTTCAACATCGTGGCCGTGGACGACTTCAACATGGGTGCGATGGAGAACAAAGGGTTGAACATTTTCAACTCCTCCTGCGTCCTGGCGTCCCCGGAAACCTCCACAGATGCAAATTTCGAACGTATTGAGGCGATAATCGCCCATGAGTATTTTCACAACTGGACCGGGAACCGCATCACCTGCCGCGACTGGTTCCAACTGTGCCTCAAGGAAGGTTTGACGGTCTTCCGCGACGCCCAGTTTACCTCAGATATGCGTTCGGAACCGGTCAAACGGATCGAGGATGTGATTACCCTGCGTGCCCGCCAATTCCCCGAGGATGGCGGCCCCCTGGCCCATCCGCCGCGCCCCGAGGAATTCCAGGAGATCAACAACTTCTATACCGCCACCGTCTATGAGAAAGGCGCCGAGGTGATCGGCATGCTCAAGCGGCTGGTAGGGGATGAGAATTACTACAAGGCGCTGAAACTCTATTTTGAGCGCCACGACGGCCAAGCCTGTACCATCGAGGACTGGCTGCAGGTGTTCGAGGACGCCACCGGCCGCGACCTGCAGCAATTCAAACTGTGGTACAGTCAGGCAGGCACCCCACGGGTGAAAGTGTCCGAGGAATACGCCGACGGCACCTATACCCTGACGCTTGAACAATCGACGCCGCCGACGCCGGGCCAGCCGGACAAGGCGCCGCGGGTGATCCCGATGGCGGTGGGCCTGTTGTCCCCCAACGGCGACGAGGTCCGCGCGACAGAGGTGCTGGAGCTGACGGAAGCCAAGCAAAGCTTCACCTTTGACGGCCTCGCTGCCAAACCGGTGCCCTCGATCTTGCGCGAGTTTTCCGCCCCGGTGATCCTGGAGCGCGACACCACCAATGCCGAACGCGCCTTCCTGCTGGCCCATGACACCGACCCGTTCAACCGCTGGGAGGCAGGCAACGCGCTGGCCAAGGAGGTCCGCTTGGCAATGGTGCTGGACGGTGCCGCGCCCGATGGCGCCTATCTGGATGCGCTGGAAAAACTGGTGCGCGATGACGATCAGGACCCGGCCTTCCGCGCCCTGGTGCTGTCGCCGCCCAGCCAGGCCGACATCGCCCAGACTCTGTTTGAACGCGGCTATACCCCCGATCCGCAGAAAATCTATGACGCGGCTGAGACCTTTACCCAAACCCTGGCGCAGCAGCTGGAAACCAGCCTGCCCCGGCTTTATGCCGCCACCACCGTTGAAGGCGCTTATGCGCCGGACGCCGATAGCGCCGGCAAACGCGCCCTGAACGGCCGTATCCTGTCGCTGCTCACCCGTCTGGACGGCGGCGAACAGGCAGCGCGCCAATACGCAGCTGCGGACAACATGACCCAGCAATACACCGCCCTCGCCGCGCTGATGAAGGCTGAAAAAGGCGATGCCCAATCCCAGGCCTTCTTTGATCAGTGGCAGGACGACCGGCTGGTGATGGACAAGTGGTTTGCCCTGCAGATCGCCTGCGCGGCGCCACAGAAAACCGCAGCCACCGCAGCCGCCCTGACCAATCATGCGCTGTTCGACATGAAAAACCCCAACCGCTTCCGCGCAGTCTTTGGCGCATTGGCGGGCAACCACGCGGGCTTCCATCACGCCAGCGGCGAGGCCTATGCCCTGCTGGCAGAGAACCTGATTGCATTGGACAAGCTGAACCCGCAGACCACTGCCCGCATGTGCGCCGCCTTCCAGACTTGGAAACGCTATGACGCCGGCCGCCAGTCGCTGATCCGCGCCCGGATGAACCGCATTGCCGGCGCGCCGGGTCTCAGCCGGGACACCAATGAGATGATCACCCGGATCCTGGATGCCTGAAACACCGGAAACACGCTCTCCGGCGGCGGATTACTGCTTCTCCCGCCGGGGCCGCTCTCCCGCGGCAATGCTGGCAACCGGCGGCTGGCTGGCGGCGCTGCTGGTGTTGTGGCTCTTGCTGGATGCGGCCGTTTGGCTGGTGATCCTGCTGGCCCTGCCGGTTGTTCCTGCGCTGCTGGACCTGATCCGCAACCCCCTGTCAGGCCTCATGTTTTCTGGAAACCAATTGGAATGGTTCACCGGAGGCCTGACCGGCAAGGCCGAGCTTGGAGAGATCGACCGCGTGCGTTTTGACACCCGATGGGATTTCTCAGTCCGCGCCACATTGATCCTGCGCAACGGTAAACGCATCCGCTTGCCGCAAGAGGCAACCCCGCCGCACGCCGAAGCGGACGCCGCATTCCAGGCCCGCGGCATCAGGACCGAACGCCATCATTTCACTGCGTTTTGACGGCGCTGGTCTTGAACTTGCGCATCAGCCGCCATTGCCGCTGCCGCCACCCGCGATTGTTCCCATTGAGGCGTTAACTTCCCCAGTGCCGCCATCTTTGCGCCCCAATGCCTGACGACATTGGGAGCAACGATAAGCTGCCACTCATCAGGAAGCGCAAATGCTCACAACTTCACGACAGGCACGGGATTTTCTGTCCCGTATTTCAGGTCTGGTTTCCGACCGCTCCAAGCCTGCCGCCACTTCTGTTCCTGTTCCTGTTTCGTCCCTGATCCCTGCCCCGGCAGAGGAACTGCTGAACCGCCGCCTGGAAGACAGCCTGTCGATCCCGGTCAGCCGCGAACAGGGTGATCCGGATTGCATCCAGGCCCAGGACCGCGGCCAGTTTCTGGCCCGTCAGGAGCGCTGGGACGAACTGTCCCGGCAAATCGGTGAAGCAGATCAATCCCGCGCCGCCGCACGCTGCGGGCTGCCGCTGGCAGACCTCATCGCCTATGGTGCACGGGCTGATGTTGTGAACGCAACCGAACATGCGCTGACGGAAAACCAGGATGTCTGCAACCGCACATTGATCCGCGGCCTGATGGCGTTTGAAGCGTTGCGGGCCGAGAACCGCCACGACCCCTATCTGACAGCGCTGGTCGCACTTGCCCATATCGACATCGGCTGGGCCTGGCGCGGATCTGAGGGACCCATTGCTGCCCCGCAGGCGAACCAGCGCCGCTGCGCCGCCCATTTCGACCGTGCCGCGGCCTTGCTGGATCCAATCGCAAACGATTGCCAGGACAGCCCGTTCCTGAAAGCCGCACACTGCGCGCTGTTTGCCGGCCGCAATGCCGGGACGCTGCGGGTGGCGGATGAATTCGCCGCGCTGATTGATCTCGCTCCCGGCAACCACCGCCACATGCGCACACTCGGCACCCATATGCTGCCGCGCCGGTCCGGCTCCTATGCGGCCCTCGAACTGGAGGCCCGCCGCACCGCCTCGCGCACCGCTGAAACCTGGGGGGCCGGCGGCTACGCTTGGGTCTATTTCGACGCCATTGCCATCGACGATCAGGCCTGCGCCCGTGTTGACTCCCGGCTTTTCCTCGACGGGCTGAAGGACATCGTCAATGCCAACCCCTCGCAGGAGATGATCAACCTGCTGGCCGCCTATTGCACGGTTTCCCTGCGCAAGGGTCTGGGGCAAAACCTGCAAGCCGACCTGCCGCGGCTGAAGATTGCCGAGGCTGCAAACTGGCTGATCCGCGATCACCTGACGGAACTGCATCCGCTGGTCTGGGCGCATGCCGCCGAAGGCTTTGACAACAGCTCCCGCATCCGCTCTGTCAGCCGCTTTGCCGCCCGTGGCCATGCCGGCGCGCTTGCGGCCATCGCCGGGCAATTCCGCGAAGAGATCGAAGGCGGGCAGCAAATCGCCTTTACCGGCCGGGGCCTGCAAGTCAGCCCGGCGTAACTGGCCGGTATCAAGGAAAAAGCGGGGCCAGGGCCCCGCTTTGCTAAGTTTTCTTGAAGGCATCCATCAGCGCCGCGCCCAGCGCCCCTGTGCCCTGCCCCTTGCCTTGGCTGCCCTTGGGGCTGGCAGAGGTTTTGCCTTTTGCCCCGGCAGGCATGCCGCCCCGCCGCGGCCCCGCGCCCTTGGACGGACCGCGCGCGCTGCGGTCCTCCTTGGCCGAAGCACCGCCATCCTTGCGCATGGTCAGTCCAATCCGTTTGCGCGGCACATCGACTTCGGTGACCGTCACCTTGACCACCTGGCCGGTCTTCACAACCTCATGCGGGTCCTTCACAAAACGGTCCGCCAACTGGCTGACATGCACCAGCCCGTCCTGATGCACGCCAATGTCCACAAAGGCGCCAAAGGCTGCCACATTTGTCACCGTGCCTTCAAGCACCATGCCCGGTTTCAGGTCAGTGATCTGCTCCACCCCGTCTTTGAAGGACGCCGTCACAAAAGAAGGACGCGGGTCGCGGCCCGGCTTTTCCAGCTCCTGCAAAATGTCCCGCACGGTGGGCAGACCGAAACTGTCGCTGACAAAATCCTCTGCCCGCAGCCCTTTCAAGGCGGTCTCATCGCCCATGATCTGGCGGATGTCGCGCCCGCACGCCGCAACCACCCTGCGCGCCACATCATAGGCCTCGGGGTGGACCGAGGACGCATCCAGCGGTTCCTTGCCATCGCGGATGCGCAGGAAGCCCGCACATTGCTCAAACGCCTTGGGGCCCAGCCGCGCCACCTTCAGCAGCTCCTTGCGGGACATAAACGCACCATTCACATCGCGGTGCGCCACAATCGCCTCCGCCAAGCCGGGGCCAAGACCCGAGACATGCGCCAGCAGCGGCGCCGATGCCATGTTGAGATCCACACCCACCCCGTTCACCACATCCTCGATCACCGCCTCCAGCGATTTCGAAAGTTTGTGCTGGTCCACATCGTGCTGATACTGGCCCACACCGATGCTTTTGGGTTCGATCTTCACCAGCTCCGCCAGCGGATCCTGCAGGCGCCGCGCAATCGACACCGCCCCGCGCAAGCTCACGTCCAGATCCGGGAATTCCCGCGCTGCCAGCTCGGACGCGGAATAGACCGAGGCGCCAGCCTCAGACACCACCACCTTGGTCGGCGCCTTCACTTTCGCGGGCAGATGGTTCAACACCTCCGCCACCATCCGCTCGGTCTCGCGGCTGGCAGTGCCGTTGCCAATGGCGATCAGCTCGACGCCATGCTCGGCGATCAGTTTGACGATGGACACTTGCGCGCCGCGCAGATCATTCTTCGGCTGAAACGGGTACAGCGTCTCGGTGGCCACCAGTTTGCCCGTAGCATCAACCACCGCCGCCTTGACGCCGGTGCGGATGCCCGGGTCCAGCCCGAGAGTCGGCCGCGCACCGGCTGGCGCCGCAAACAACAAGTCCTTCAGGTTACGTGCAAACACCTGAATGGCATCTTCCTGCGCCCGTCCCCGCAGATCGCCCATCAGTTCCAGCATCATCGACAGACTCAGCTTCACCCGCCAGGTCCAGCCTGCCACCTTGCGCAGCCAGATATCCCCCGGACCATTGCCGCCCGCGCCCAGCTCCGCTGCGACCATCGCCTCGGCCCTGGCCGCGCCTTCCTCCGGCTCCGGCCCCACATCCAGCGTCAGCACGCCTTCATTTGAGCCGCGCAGCATCGCCAGTGCCCGGTGTGACGGAACGTCCGCCCAGCGCTCGGTATGGGCAAAATAGTCCGAAAACTTGGCGCCTTCCTGTTCCTTGCCTTCGATCACCTTGGCTGTGAGCACCGCCTCCCGCTGCAGGAACTCCCGCAACCGCCCCAGCAGATGCGCCTTTTCCGTCAGACGCTCGGTCAGAATGTCCCGCGCCCCGTTCAGCGCATCCTTCACCGTTGCCACCGTCCCGGTCACATACCCGCCGGCCAGCTGTTCCGGGTCAGCACTCCGGTCCGCCAGAATGGCATCGGCCAGCGGCTCCAGCCCGTTTTCGCGCGCAATCATTGCCTTGGTGCGCCGCTTGGGCTTGTAAGGCAGATAGATATCCTCCAGCTGCGCTTTGGTCTCTGCCTTGGCGATTGAGGCCGCCAGATCTTCGCTCAGCTTGTCCTGCCCCTTGATCGACTCATGGATGGCAGCCCGCCGCTTTTCCAGCTCGCGCAGATACTCCAGCCGTTCCGCCAGGGTGCGCAGCTGGGTATCATCCAACCCGCCCGTCGCCTCTTTCCGGTAGCGCGCGACAAAGGGCACCGTCGCGCCCTCGTCCAGCAGCGAAACCGCGGCGTTCACCTGTTTCGATGCGGCGCCGATTTCTGCGGCGATTGTCTGGCTGATGCGGGCGGATGTGTCCAATGCGGCCTCCTGAAATTCTGCTCGGGCATCTTTCTTAGCCGCGCTGGCGGGCACCGCCAAGCGAATGTTTCGCCCCCGGCGGAGGGCCGCACCCAAACCTGAGAGGCTGCGAACGCGCCTTCCCCTTTGCCGGAGGCAAACCTGCGGTTTGACGGGAGCGGCGGGCGCGGCCCGGTCTTTTAGCCCGCACCAAGTGCCCATTGCCCTCTTGCCCCTGCCCGCCAGCGGGCCTAGAACGCTTGCCAACATCGGACATTCGGATACGGCGGAAAACCATGCTCGACCTGACATATGAACTCCCCAAGCCCAAGGTGATCGCGGGCGCCAAGCATGACTGGGAACTGGTCATCGGCATGGAGGTGCATGCCCAGATCAGCTCCAAGTCCAAGCTGTTCTCCGGCGCCTCCACCAAATTCGGCGCCGAACCGAACTCCAACGTGGCTTTTGTGGACGCAGCAATGCCCGGCATGCTGCCGGTGATCAACGAATACTGCATTGAACAGGCGGTGCGCACCGGCCTGGGCCTGAAGGCGGATATCAACCTGTGGTCGGCCTTTGACCGCAAGAATTACTTCTACCCCGACCTGCCGCAGGGCTACCAGATTTCACAGCTCTACCACCCCATTGTGGGTGAGGGCGAAGTGCTGGTGGAACTGGGCGACGGCACCGCACGCAACGTGCGGGTCGAGCGCATCCACATGGAGCAGGACGCGGGCAAATCGATCCACGACATGGATCCCAACATGTCCTTTGTCGACCTGAACCGGACCGGCGTCTGCCTGATGGAGATCGTGTCGCGCCCCGACATCCGCGGGCCGGAAGAAGCCGCCGCCTATATCGCCAAGCTGCGCCAGATCATGCAGTATCTGGGCACCTGCGACGGCAACATGCAAAACGGCAACCTGCGGGCTGACGTCAACGTCTCGGTCTGCCTGCCGGGCCAGTACGAGAAGTACCAGGAAACTCAGGATTTCGATCATCTCGGCACCCGCTGCGAGATCAAGAACATGAACTCCATGCGCTTCATCCAGCAGGCCATCGAAGTCGAGGCCCGCCGCCAGATCGCCATCATCGAAGCGGGCGGCAAGATCGACCAGGAAACCCGCCTGTATGATCCGGACAAGGGCGAAACCCGCTCCATGCGGTCCAAGGAAGAAGCGCACGATTACCGCTATTTCCCCGACCCCGACCTGCTGCCGCTGGAGATCGAACAAGCCTGGGTCAATGACATCGCCGCCAATCTGCCGGAACTGCCGGACGAGAAAAAGGCGCGCTTCATCAAAGACTTCGGGCTTAGCGACTATGACGCCTCGGTGCTGACCGCCGAGGTCGAGGCCGCGGCCTACTTTGAAGAAACCGCCAACGGCCGCAACGGCAAGCTGGCTGCCAACTGGGTGATCAACGAACTGTTCGGCCGCCTTAAGAAAGAAGATCATGCCATCAGCGATTCGCCGGTTTCCCCGGTGCAGCTCGGCGGTATCATCGATCTGATTTCCTCGGACGCCATCTCGGGCAAGATCGCCAAGGACCTGTTCGAGATCGTCTATACCGAAGGTGGCGACCCTGCGCAGATCGTCGAAGAGCGCGGCATGAAGCAGGTGACCGACACCGGCGCCATCGAAACCGCCCTGGATGAGATCATCGCCGCCAACCCGGCGCAGGTGGAAAAGGCCAAGGTGAACCCGAAACTGGCAGGCTGGTTTGTCGGCCAAGTGATGAAAGCCACCGGCGGCAAGGCCAACCCGGCTGCCGTGAACAAGCTGGTGGCCCAGAAACTGGGCGGCTGACCGCTTTCGGACGCAGTTTTTAAGAGGGGCGCCGCCGGCGCCCTTTTTTGTTTGCCCCGGCGGGGTCTGAACAGACACCACTGGGCGGCTTCACGGCCTTCCGCCAGGGCATCAAGGATTGCGTTCCGGCAGGCCGCCCCCGGTCATCAAGCCAATTACCTGTCTTGGCCCGCTCCAAATTGCTTGCTACAAGCCCTCAAGCAGGAAGAGTAAAGCAAATGCAAGCCTACGAATACAAAGTTGTCCCCGCCCCGGCCAAGGGCACCAAGGCGAAAGGGGTCAAGACTCCGGAGGCGCGCTTTGCCAATTCGGTTGAGAGTCTGCTGAATGAGATGGCTGCCGGCGGCTGGGAATTCCAGCGCGCCGAACTGCTGCCAAGCGAGGAGCGGTCCGGCCTTACAGGCTCCACCACCAACTGGCGCAATGTGATGGTTTTCCGCCGGGCGCTGGCCGCGGATCAGCCGGCAGAATTGCCGGCACCAGGCCGCAAGGAACCCGCTGCCCCCTCAGTCGAGTTCCGCCATTCCGAGCCGCACACACCACCGCTCACCGCGGCGGCCGGCGATCCGGAGGCGCCGCCGGAGGCAACCCAGGTGCCCGGTCCGGGCGCCGCCAGGATGCAGTCGGATGACGGTGTCGAGGAACTCAGCCCGGTTGCCGGCATGACTGCCGCGCTGAAGAAACGCGCCGAACAGAAAGGCGACGGGGAGGACTGATCCTCCCGCGCCCGGGTGCCTAGACCCCGATATCCAGCGCCAGCGCGTGAATGCGCGGCACAATACCCCCCAGCGCCTTATGCACGGCGCGGTGCTGCGCCACCCGGTTCATGCCCTCGAACGCTCCGGCGCGGATCATCACTGCAAAATGGCTCTCGCCCGAGCCGTCGTCGCCTGCATGGCCTGCATGTTTATGGCTTTCGTTCACCACCTCCAGCGCGCTGGGGGCAAAGGCCGCCTGCAGCGCTGCTTCCATCTCTTTCTTCACGTTCATTTTCCGCTCATCCCCATAATTTTTTCGGCGCGCCCCCTTCTATCTGGCGCACCTTAGACTAAACTGCTGCCTCCGAGTCGAACAGATGCGTCTAGAAGGTGCGCCCCCATGAGCAAGTCCGATCCCTTTGGCTTTGATATGTCCATCCGCTCAGCCAAAAAGAAAAATCCGCGCGGACGCCGGGCCGCCACCGGCGCGTCCGAAACCTCCGTCCGCCAATGCGACAAGGACGGTTGCGAAGAAGCCGGTAAGTTCCGCGCGCCCAAGGCGCCGGATGTTCTGGATGATTTCTACTGGTTCTGCCAGGAGCACGTGCGCGAATACAACAACGGCTGGAACTTCTTTGAAGGCACCACCGAGGCCGAGCTGAACGCGCAGCAGTCCAAGGACAAGGTCTGGGAGCGCGAGACCAAGCCGATGGGCGACCCCGAGGCCCGCGCCTGGGCCCGTCTCGGCATTGAGGACCCGCATCAGGTGCTGGGCGTCAACGCGACGCAGAACCCGGGCCGGGCTGCCAAGGCGGGCCGCCGCCTGCCGCCCACCGAGCGCCGCGCGATCGAGATCCTGGAAGCCAAGGACGACTGGACCAAGGCTGATATCCGCAAGGCCTATAAGAAGCTGATCAAGGTGCTGCACCCCGACATCAACGGCGGCGACCGCAGCCAGGAAGAGCAGCTGCAAGAAGTCATGTGGGCCTGGGACCAGATCAAGGACAGCAAAAGCTTCAAATAGGCGGCCGGAACACGGATGCGCCAAGAGCGGCCTGGGGCCGCTCTTTTTTTTGCCGAAGGCGGCCCCCGGCCATGGCATGGCAGGCGCCAAGGGTCAGGCAGCTATCCTTTGGGTCAGGCAGCAGCGCTTTTGGGGCCGCCGCAGCGGGGTTTCTATCCCTTTGCAGGCAGGCAAAGCGGGAATTTCCCGCGTAAATTGATTCCACCAAATCCGCTTACCCCCCCAACAGGAGACAGCCCATGCACCGCCTCATCCTCACCGCCCGGCTGACCGCCGGAACCAGCCATCAGCAGATCGCCGAATTCATCAGCCGGAACCGCCCGGCCTTCCGCGATGCCGGCGCCACCGGCATGATGATCCGCAGCGGTGAACAGGTGCATTTCATCCTGGAAGGACCACAGGCCGCCTTGCAGAACACCGCCGGCCAAGCCAAATCCAGCCCGCTGTTCGCGTCTGCCGGCGTCACCAGCACAATGCCAGTCAGCTGCCGAGTCTTCGACAAAATCTGCCTGGCCTATGCGAGGCCGGAAAACCTCGGCGCCGGGATGCGCCGCGAAATCACCCTGCTGACCGGGCTGGAGTTCACCCCGCCGGCGCTGGCCGCCTGACGCCCTGCACCGGCCGCCCCGCGGCCCGTGTCACGGGAAACCGCCTCAGGCCAGGCTGCTATGGGCGGTCTTTCGCCGAAACGTTAAGATAGACTTTTTATTTCTTTGACGTGTGCTGCCACGACCGGTTACCCAAAGATGTGCCGGCCGCAGCCTACCCCCCCAAAGCTCAGCAAGAGCCGGCAAAACGCGCCCCCCGCTGCCCGGCTGGGGGCGCTGTGCTTCAGATGGGACGCTGCCAGCCTTTCCCCTCATGCCCGTCCAGATCCGGAACAATCGCAACCTCAGCTGGTTTCTGGCGTTACTTTCCCTTGCCCTTGCCCGCCAGATCAGGCACCAATCCCGCGAATTGACCCCTGACAGCAGGGATGAGGGATAAGGATCGACTGCGATGACCGACGGCTTTGTGGATATGGATGCGAAACCGACCGAAACAGTTTCGGTGCGCGATGTGTTCGGGATCGACACCGACATGACCGTCAAGGGCTTTGCCGAGACCTCGGACCGGGTGCCGGCCGTGGACCCCACCTACAAGTTTGATCCGGAAACCACGCTGGCCATCCTGGCGGGTTTCAGCCACAACCGCCGGGTGATGATCCAGGGCTATCACGGCACCGGCAAATCGACCCATATCGAACAGGTCGCGGCGCGCCTGAACTGGCCTTCCGTGCGTGTGAACCTCGACAGCCACATCAGCCGGATCGACCTCATCGGCAAGGACGCGATCAAGCTGCGCGACGGCAAGCAGGTCACTGAATTCCACGAAGGCATCCTGCCCTGGGCGCTGCGCAACCCGGTTGCGATTGTGTTCGACGAATATGACGCGGGCCGCGCCGACGTGATGTTTGTGATCCAGCGGGTGCTGGAGCATGACGGCAAGCTGACCCTTCTGGACCAGAACGAGATCATCACCCCGAACCCGTTCTTCCGCCTGTTTGCGACTGCCAATACCGTTGGCCTGGGCGACACCACCGGGCTGTACCACGGCACCCAGCAGATCAACCAGGCCCAGATGGACCGCTGGTCGCTGGTCTCGACCCTGAACTACCTGAGTCATGATGCCGAGGCCGCAATCATCCTGTCCAAGGCTCCGCATTACAACACCGCCGAAGGCCGCAAGACCATCAGCCAGATGGTCACCGTTGCCGACCTCACCCGCACCGCCTTCATGAACGGCGATCTGTCGACCGTGATGTCGCCGCGGACCGTGATCAACTGGGCCCAGAACGTCGAGATCTTCCGCAACGTAGGCTATGCTTTCCGCCTGTCGTTCCTGAACAAATGCGACGAGCTGGAGCGCCAGACCGTGGCCGAGTTCTACCAGCGCTGCTTTGACGAAGAGCTGCCGGAAAGCGCTGCAAGCGTTTCGCTGGGCTAACAGCAAAGTGCCGCCCGGCTGGCAGGCCGGGCAGTGCCCGACCGCCCTGCCGAACCAAAAGGTTCGCCTTCGGCAAAGCGGAGCGGGCGCTTCGTTTCCCGCCCGCGGCCGGGCACCGCCCTCAATCAGGTCCTGAGAGAATACTGGACAACGGCCGCGCAAGACGGAATGCTTGGACTAAGGATTGCTTGCGACCATGAAAAAGCCCAAAGACAACCCAGCCGATCCGTTCAAAAAGGCGCTGGCCGAAGCCACCAAGGTGATGGCCAACGACCCGGAACTGTCCGTCAGTTATACCGTTGACCCGTCAGGCTTGTCGGGTGATTCAATGCGGCTGCCGCAGGTTTCGCGCCGGATGTCCCGCGAAGAGGTTCTGCTGGCCCGCGGCACCGCCGACGCGCTGGCGCTGCGCCACAAATTCCACGACGACGCCACCCACGCCAAATATACTCCGCAGGGCGAAATGGCCCGCGACCTCTATGAGGCGATGGAAACCGCCCGCTGCGAGGCGATGGGCGCGCGCCACATGCCCGGCACCGCCTCCAACATCGACGTGAAGATCCGCAATGAGTCGATCCGCCGCGGCTATGATCAGATGAAGTCGTCTTCCGAGGCGCCGCTGGCCGCCTCAGCCGGCTATCTGATCCGCCATCTGGCCACTGGCCGCCCGCTGCCCGAAGGGGCCTCCAACATCATGGAGCTGTGGCGCGGTTTCATCGAATCCCAGGCCGGCGGCACGCTGGAAAACCTGGACGAGACGATTGCCGACCAGGCAGCATTCGCCAAACTGGCGCGGCAGGTGATTTCCGACCTCGGCTATGGCGACCAGCTGGGTGATGACCCGGATGAGCTGGACGACGACGCAAATGACGATGCTGAGGACAACGCCGAAGAGCAGGACGATCCGGACAGCACCGGCCAGGACGACTCTGAGGACGAACAGGCCGACGCCAGCCCCGAGCAATCCCAGGAACAGCAGCAGGACGAGAGCCAGGCCCAGGTCTCGATGGACGAGATGGCGGATAACGAATTCGCCGAGGACACCGAAATGCCCGACGGCGAAGCGCCGCTGGAGCCGCCCGCCCCGCCGCCCGCATCCGAGGCCGATCCGGACTATAAGGTGTTTCAGGACGCCAATGATGAGGAAATTGCCGCCGAGGACCTGGCCGAGCCTGCCGAACTGGAGCGCCTGCGCGCCTATCTCGACCAGCAGCTGGAACCGCTGAAGGGCGCAGTTTCGCGCCTTGCCAACAAGCTGCAGCGCCGCTTGCAGGCGCAGCAGAACCGGTCATGGGAGTTTGACCTGGAGGAGGGCACGTTGGATGCCGGCCGCCTGGCCCGTGTCGTCGCCAACCCGACCACGCCGCTCAGCTTCAAGCGCGAGAAGGACACTGAATTCCGCGACACCGTGGTGACGCTGCTGCTGGACAACTCCGGCTCGATGCGCGGCCGTCCGATCTCAATCGCGGCGATCTGCGCCGATGTGCTGGCGCGCACGCTTGAACGCTGCAACGTGAAGGTCGAAGTTCTTGGCTTCACCACCCGTGCCTGGAAAGGCGGCCTGGCGCGCGAGGGCTGGCTGAACGAGGGCCGCCCGCAGCAGCCCGGACGCCTCAACGATCTGCGCCACATCATCTACAAGGGCGCCGATGCGCCGATGCGCCGGACCCGCACCAATCTGGGCCTGATGATGAAAGAGGGCCTGCTGAAGGAAAACATTGACGGCGAGGCGCTGGAATGGGCGCACCGGCGGATGACGGCGCGGCAGGAAGCGCGCAAGATCCTGATGGTGATCTCGGATGGGGCGCCAGTGGATGATTCGACGCTTTCCGTGAACCCGGCGAACTACCTGGAGAAACATCTGCGCGATGTGATCGCAATGGTCGAGCGGCGCAAGCAGGTTGAACTGCTGGCGATCGGCATAGGCCACGACGTAACCCGCTATTACGAACGTGCGGTGACGATCACGGACGTTGAGCAACTGGCCGGCGCAATGACCGAGCAGCTGGCGGCGCTGTTCGACAGCGACCCGCGCGCCCGCGCCCGGGTGATGGGCATCAAACGCGCCAGCTGACCTCAGCCTTCTCCCTTCAGCCAAATGTGCCCTCCCGCGCCTTTGGCCGGCATCCAGGATACTGCCCTCAGCCTTGGGCGTGGCCGCGCGCAGACGCGCGCGGCGGCACCGGATGCGCAGCATCCGGTGCTTGGCCCAACGGGGCGAAGGGCATCGCAAGATACCCTGAGACCGGGCGGGAGCGCCCCGCTTGTCCAGTGCCGCAAGGTCTGCAGCAAACCCATGCTGTCAGGCTTGCCAGCAGCAAAGCGATTTGGGACAAGAAGGGGCGCACCGCTGCTGCGCCTTTTCATTTGCGCTGCCAGGGCCATCCGCCCCAATCCGCCCCGCCTTTCAGCAGGAGAGATACCCATGTTCCAGACATTCGATGTGACCGCCCGCCCGGAACAGGGCCCGCCCCGGCTGGCGGCCCTGCGCAAGGAGCTGGCGGCCGAAAATCTGGATGGGTTCCTGGTGCCCCGTGCCGACGCCCATCAGGGCGAATACGTGGCGCCGCGGGATGACCGGCTTGCCTGGCTCACCGGTTTCACCGGCTCGGCAGGCTTCTGTGCCGCCCTCACGGACATTGCCGGTGTATTTATCGACGGACGCTACCGCACCCAGGTGAAACGCCAGGTGGCCGCCGATTTCACGCCGGTGCCCTGGCCCGAGGTGCAGCTGGCCGGCTGGTTGAAGGCACAGCTTCCCGAAGGCGGCAAAATCGGATTTGACCCCTGGCTGCATGCAGCGGGCCAGATCACCGCGTTGACCCAGGATCTGAAGGGCAGCGGCATCACCCTGACACAATGCGGCAACCTGGTGGACCGGATCTGGCAGGACCAGCCCGCACCGCCGATGCAGCCTGTTGCCGCGCACCCTTTTGATTACGCGGGCGAAAGCGCTGCCGAGAAATGCGCGCGGCTGGCCAAGGACCTGCACGGTGCAGGCCAGGCGGCGGCGGTCATTACCCTGCCCGACAGCATCATGTGGCTGCTGAACATCCGCGGCGCCGATGTGGCCCGCAACCCGGTGGCACACGGCTTTGCCATCCTGCACAGCGACGCGCGGGTGGATTTGTTCATGGCCGCGGACAAGCTGGCAGGACTGCAGGATCATTTTGACAGCACCATCACCCTGCACCCGCCCGAAGCGTTCCTCAAGGGCGCAGCGGCGCTCAACGGCTCCGTCGCCGCAGACGCCGGAACCCTGCCGCAGATCGTGGCGGACGCGTTAGGCAGCCGGATGGTGCCCGCAGGCGATCCCTGCGCCCTGCCCAAGGCGCGCAAAAACGCAGCCGAGATTGCAGGCAGCGCCGCCGCCCATCTGCGCGATGGCGCGGCAATTGTCGAAATGCTGGCCTGGCTCGACGCGCAGCCCCCTGGCACCATCACCGAAATCGGCGCGGTCACGAAACTGGAAGCGCTGCGCCGTGAAGACCAAGCTCTGCGCGACATCAGTTTCGAGACCATTGCAGGCACCGGAGAGAACGGCGCGGTGATGCACTACCGGGTGACCGAGGAAACCGACACGCGGCTGGAAGACGGGCATCTTTTGGTGCTGGACAGCGGCGGCCAGTATCTCGACGGCACCACCGACATCACCCGCACCATCGCCATCGGCACCCCCGGAGCCGAGGAAAGCGACGCCTATACCCGCGTGCTGCAGGGCATGATCGCCATGTCCCGCCTGCGCTGGCCCAAGGGGCTGGCGGGCCGCGATATCGAATGCATCGGCCGGATGCCGCTGTGGCTGGCAGGCCAGGATTTCAACCACGGTCTTGGCCATGGCGTCGGCGCCTACCTCAGCGTGCATGAAGGCCCGCAGCGGCTGGCACGCACCAGCCACGTGCCGCTGGAACCCGGCATGATCCTGTCGAACGAGCCGGGGTATTACCGCGAAGGCGCCTTTGGCATCCGGATCGAGAACCTTCTGGTGGTTGAACAGGCCCCGGCCCTTGACACCAGCGACGCCGAGCGCGAAATGCTGTGCTGGCGCACGCTCACCTTTGCCCCCATTGACCGGCGGCTGGTGAACACCGCGATGCTGTCAGCCACCGAGAAAGACTGGCTCGACAGCTATCACCAAGAGGTTTCGGCAAAGACCGGACCGCTGCTCAGCCCCGCCGCAAAGGCGTGGCTTGATGCCGCAACCGCCCCCTTGTGACACTGAGGTGTTACATAGGCTGCTACATAGACTGAACCAACGTCGACACGCACGAAGAGAATGGAAAAACACGCATGACCACTATCCGTATCCGTAAGGCCGAAGGCACCTGGACCGTCCGCTCCGGCGGCGCCGTACTGGGGGAAAGCTCCAATGCTTTGGAGCTGACAGAGGGCGATATGGATCCGGTCATCTATTTCCCGCGCGAAGACATCGCCATGGCCTTCCTGGACCGCACCAGCAAAACCGCCCAGTGCCGGCACAAGGGCGAGGCCAGCTATTTTTCGATCGCCAACAAGTCGTCTGTCACCGAAAACGCGGCGTGGAGCTATGAAGACCCGGCTGAAGCGGCGGCCGAAATCAAGGGCTGCCTGGCGTTCGTGCTGAGCGACTCTGTCAAGGTTGAACAAGTCTAAGCCGGTTATCCGGGTTGCGGGGCCGTTTCACGGAACGCGCCGCACCCGGGCCGCAGGAGCAGAACGTCCCGTAAAAAAGATCCCCCACCGGTGCACCAGCGCCGGTGTTTTTCATTTGCGGGGAACCCGTTCCCGCGGCCAGATGCCCGCTGCAGCAACAGCCGGCCCGGTTCCGCAACGGGAGCCGGCGCCGCTGGGGCGGCTATTGTACCGCAAAGGCCGGGGTTCAAGCCAAAACGGCGCGGCTGAGGTTCAGCCTGGCTTCCTCCAGCGCATCACCTGCGCCTAGAATGTCGGTTTCGCGGGCGCATTGGATCGCATAGTTGATCACTGCTTCCAGCGCTGCCCGTTCGTTTGCCCGTTCGTCTGCCTTGTTGTTCGCACCAGCCTCTTGCGAGCCGATTTCGAAATTGCGCATGATTCCCTACCGTTTGAGTAAGCTAAGCAATAATCCGCTTACAGTGTTGGTTCAGGCTCCGCTGTAGGGCAATGGGGTATTTAACTTTACCTTTACGTGTCACCGATATCGCACAGCTTTGGGGACGGAATCTGTGTTTTTCCCCGTATTAGGCGAGGGATGCACCGGTCGGGATGCGGTGATCAGATACACAGCAGCCCGGTCCCGCCTATCTGTGCTCCTCCGCTGCGGTTGCAGCCAAGGCACGGTTGTAGGCCTTTAACGCGTCCACATGATACAGCGCGCCGATGATTTCCTCCGTCCCCCCCTCCTCCATCATCACTGGGAGAAAGGCCGCTTCGGCCCGGTCGAACACCGGCATTGCAGCCTCCAGCGACGCCGAAGCACGGATGCACAGCCCTTCCTCAACCAGCGCTTGGCAGTCCTCCAGCGGCGCACAGCGGCTGTCGCCCATCGGCCGCATCACCGCACCGGCGCGGATCAGTGCCAGCAAATAGGCCTGCGGTCCGGCGGCGCAATGAATATTGCGCTTTTCCAGCTGGGTCAGGAAGAAAGAGCGGTCCACCAGCCGCGAGGCCAGAGCCGTGGACATCGACACCGACACCATCACCGCCAGGCCGATCTGCCAGTCGCCGGTCAGTTCAAACACAATCAAGGTGGTGGAGATCGGCGCCCCCAGCACCGCAGCGGCAACAGCCCCCATGCCGGCAAAGGCATAAAGCGTGTGGGTGCCGGACACATCCGGCAGCACCGCAGTCGCGATCAGGCCAAAGGCCAGCCCGGTCAGCGCGCCGATCATCAGCGACGGCGAAAACACCCCGCCGCCCATACGCCCGCCCATGGTGATCGCCACGGCGGCGGTTTTGACTGCGGTGAAAATCACCGCCTGCCCCAGCAGCAGCCCGCCGGTCAGCGCCAGCACGGTGGTTTCATAACCGACACCGATGATATGCGGATACCAGACAGCGATCACCCCCAGCATCGCGCCGGAGACCGCAGGCCGCAGCCAGCGCGGCAGGCCCAGCCGCTCTTGCACAGTGTTGCCCACCTTGTCGGCAAAGAAGATCGCCCGCATCAGCGCCACCGCCACCAGGCCGCAGATCAGGCCCAGGATCAGAAAGGCCGGCAGCTCCACATAGAACTGCAACGCACCGGGGGTGTTCAGGGTGAATTCTGTAACATCGCCGTATTCCAGCCGGTTGATGACTGTTCCAGCAACCGAGGCCACCACGATCGGCGCAAAGGCGTTGACCGAGAAATGCCGCAGCACCACCTCCATCGCAAACAGCGCGCCAGCAATCGGCGCGTTGAAACTGGCCGAAACACCCGCCGCAACTGCACAGCCCAACAGGTCGCGCCCGGTAATGCCATCAGCGTTGATCCGGTTGCTGACCCAGGCCGAAATCACCCCCGCCATATGCACCACCGGCCCTTCCCGGCCCGTGGATCCGCCGGTGGACAGCGTAATGAAAGACGCCAGCGCCGAGGCCAGCCCCTCTTTGTGCTCGACCCTGCCGTCATGCAGTGCGGCGCCTTCGATCACATCCGCAACCGAGCGCACCCGCCCGTCCGGCGTAAAGCGGTCCAGGATCAGGCCGACCACCAGCCCGCCGCCGGCGGCAATGGCAACCAGAACATACCAGGGAAGCTCTTGCGCATGGGAATGCAGATAATCAAGATCCGGCGCACCATAGATCCAGGCCTGCAATGCCGAGATCCCCTTGCGGAAGAACAGCGCGGCAAAACCGGCAGCGACGCCGATCAGCAGGGCGATCAGCCAGAACTGGAACTGGCTGGGGCCGCGATGGCGCAGCACCCGCCAGATGTCTTTCAGGCCAGCCAGCCATTGCACAGAAATTGAGGAAAGCGATGAACGGATTTCTTCTACCATAACCTGTCAGCGGGTCTTTTCTTATTTAATAGCCTACAACTGTCATAAGCCAGTTAAAGAACCCTCACCCGCAACAGTTTTCCGGTCGCAGTATTCCGGCTGGTTACCCGGCCAGCAAGGCACGGGCCGCAGCGCGGGCTTCTTCGGTGATAGTATCACCCGACACCATGCGGGCCAGCTCATCCACCCGCGCAGTATCGGCCAGCGGCACCACCTGCGACAGGGTCATGCCGTCCACAACCTGTTTGCGCACCTGCCAGTGATGGCCGCCAAGCGCTGCCACCTGCGGCGAATGGGTCACCACCAGCACCTGGCCGCTGGCCGCCAGACTGCGCAGGCGGCGGCCCACGGCATCCGCAGTCGCACCGCCGACACCGCGGTCGATTTCATCGAAAATCAAGGTCTTGCTGGCATCTTCGCCGCGCAGGCAGACCTTCAGCGCCAGCAAAAACCGGCTAAGCTCGCCGCCCGAGGCGATCTTGTTCAAGGCCCCTGCCGGGGCGCCCGGATTGGTGGCGACGGTAAAGGCCACCGCGTCAATGCCCTCGGGCCCCGGTGCGCAGCTGGAAATGCGGGTTTCAAACACCGCCCGTTCCATCTTGAGCGGCGCCAGTTCCGCCATCACCGCCTGATCCAGCGCCGCAGCACTTTCCCGGCGGGCGGCGCTCAGCTGTTCTGCGGCTTGGGTATAGGCGGCCTCGGCGGCCTTCAAAGCGGCCTCCTGATCGGCCAGGTCCTGATCGCCGGCATCCAGTGCGGCCAGCTTGCTGCGCAGGGTTTCGGCATAGCCCGCCAGTTCGTCCGCTTGCACATCATGCTTGCGCGCCAGCCCGCGGATCGCAAAAAGCCGTTCTTCACAGTCTTCCAGCTCGCCCGGATTGAATTCCAGATAGCCCAGCACCCGCTCAACCCCGTCCTGGGCATCACCCAGTTCGATCATCGCGCGGCTAAGGGCCGCCAGCGGTTCCTCCAGCCCGGTATCGCTCTCCTGGCTTGCAACACCCTCAAGCCAGCGCTGTGCCTCGCCCATGGCGCCCTCGGCACCCTCGCTCAGCAGGGCATGGGCGCGGGTGATGTCGCCGCGGATGCGCTCTGCCGCCTGCATCTGGCGGCGGCGGGTATCCAACGCATCGTCTTCGCCCGGCTGCGGGTCCAGCTTGTCCAGCTCGCCCACCGCATGGCGCAGGAATTCCTCCTCGGCCCGCACCGCATCCAGTGCCGCCCGCGTGGCCCCGACGGTCTTGCGCGCCTTGGCCGCGCCGGTCCAGGCCGCCCGCACCAAGGCCAGCAATCCCTGCACATTGGCATATTGGTCCAGCAGCGCCATATGCCCGCGCGGGTTCAGCAGCCCCCGGTCGTCATGCTGGCCGTGCAGCTCCACCAGAGTTTCCGACAAGGCCCGAAGCACCTCGCCCGAGCAGCGCCGGTCGTTGACCCAAGCGGTCTTGCGCCCCTCTGCCGTGTTCACCCGGCGCAGGATCAGTGTCTCGCCGCCGGGCAGCCCGGCCTCTTCCAGGATCGCATGCGCCGGATGACCCTCGGCCAGATCAAACTCAGCCAGAACCTCGCCCTGCGCGGCGCCCTGGCGCACCAGTTCGGCGCGGCCGCGCCAGCCCAGCACAAACCCCAGACTGTCCAGAAGAATGGATTTGCCGGCGCCGGTCTCGCCGGTCAGCACATTGAGACCGGGCTGAAAATTCAGCTCCAGATGATCAATGATCAGGATATCCCGGATATCAAGCGCGCGCAGCATAGCCCCGCCTCCGTGCAGCAGCAGCCGTTACAGCCACTGCCCTTTGACCGTCTGACGGTAGATCTGGCTCAGCCAGTTATTGCCGCGGTCCCGCATTTTAAGCCCGTTTGCAGTCAGCAGCTTATAGCTGCTGTCATACCATTCGGTGGACTGGAAGTTATGACCCAGAATGGCACCCGCGGTCTGCGCCTCGCCGGTCAGGCCCAGCGACAAATACCCCTCAACCAGCCGGTGCAGCGCTTCGGCTGTGTGGCTGGTGGTCTGGAAATCCTCGACCACCACCCGGAACCGGTTGATTGCAGAGGTGTAATGGCCCCGGCGCAGATAATAGCGGCCGATCTCCATTTCCTTGCCCGCCAGATGGTCAAAGGCCAGGTCGAATTTCAGAATCGCCGAAGTGGCATATTCACTGTCGGGATAGACCTCGATCACCGTGCGCAGCGCCTGCAGCGCCTGGAAGGTCAGGCCCTGGTCGCGGCCAACCTCGTCGATCTGATCGTAATAGCTGAGGGCAAGCAGATACTGGGCATAAGCCGCATCTTCATCCGCCGGGTAAAAGTCGATGAACCGCTGCGCAGCGGCGCGGCTGTTCTCGTAATCCTTGGTGCTGTGATAGGCAAAGGCCTGCATGATCACCGCTTGCTTGGCCCATTCGGAATAGGGGTACAGGCGCTCAATCTCGGAGAAGTAATAGGCCGCGTCCTTGGGCTGTTTCTGGGCCAGCTCAAACTCGCCGCGCCCATAGATCTGCTCGGGCGTGAAGGCTTCCAGCGACTCGCCTTTCTTGACCGCGCCGCCGTCTCCGCCGCAGCCCGCAAGGGCCGCCATCAGAAGGACCGCGCCGAGGGTTTTGGCTCCCGCCCTGATGCCGTTCATAGTGCCTAACCTCACCGTCTTTACTTACGGGTGTCCGCCCCGGTTATGCCGTCTCTAGCACATTCAAATGGCGTGCAAAACGCCTTTCGCCACTTCCGCGTTCACATGGCAGAGAAAGCGGGCAATGGTCAAGTCCGCCCTGCTGTTCCCGCTCCCTTCTGCCGCCCTCAGCACAGGAAAAGACCCGGGACGCTCACGCCCCGGGCCAGTCTGCCGCTCGTTCCTGGTTTTTTGCCTTATGCCACGCGCCGCTGTTCGGCCGGAATTTCCGACCAGATCAGACCCTGCCCCGGCAGCCGCGCAGTCATCGCCGCATCGCAGGCGACGGCCCGGACCGCGCCCGGCTCCGCAAACAAGGCACGCAGCAATGTGTTGGTCAGCGCATGCCCCGCGCGCTCGCCAACATACCGCCCCAAGATCGGCCCCCCAGCCAGCGCCAGATCCCCAAGGGCATCCAGCATCTTGTGGCGCACAGGCTCATCCGAATGGCGCAGACCCGCGCCGCTCTCAACCCGTTCTCCGTCAAACACAACCGCGTTTTCACCCGGCACACCGCCCAGAGCAAGGCCATTGGCCTGCATCGCTTCCACGTCTGCCTGACGGCAGAAGGTGCGGCTGTCGCACAGCTCGCGTGCAAAGCTGCCATTGCGCATATCCAAGGTTTTGCTCTGACGGCCGATGGCGGCCTCGGCAAAGTCGATATGGAATTCAATGCTCAGCCGGTCGCTGGGCAGCAGGGTGGCACGGGCGCCGTCCTTCTCCACCGTCACCGGCTTCAGTACTTCATATGCCATGATCGGCACACCCAGCCGGCGCACGCCGTATTGCATGATGCCGCGCACAAACGGCGCCGAGGAGCCGTCAACGATCGGCACTTCCGGCCCGTCGATTTCAATCAGCGCGTTGTGCACGCCGCAACCGGCCAATGCGGCCATGATATGTTCGACGGTGGAAACGCTGACACCGGAAGTGTTGATCAGCCGGGTGCACAGCGGGCTGCGCTCAACCAGATCCCAGCGCGCCGGAACCAGAGTGTTGCCCAATGCAATGTCGGTGCGCTTGAAGACGATGCCATGCCCTGCCGGAGCCGGGATCAGGACCATACGTGCAGGCTGGCCGGAATGCAGGCCGGGCCCTTCAAATGCTACCGATGCTTTGAGCGTATTCTGCACGTTGAGCCTCGTTTCACTGTTTCCGGCCTCATGGGACCGTGTTGCGAACGAGAGTTAAGGTTTTGCAAAAAAACCTACAACTCAATCTTTGTAACGGATTGAAACATGGCTGTAACAGATAAGCAAAACACCGCTCAAAACAGCCTAATTAGCTGAAATTCAAAAATAAAAAGCCGCCCGAAGGCGGCTTTTTAAAACTGTTTTGTGATCCGTCAGTTTGCCTGGCGGCGCAGGAAAGCGGGGATTTCGATGCGTTCCTGGTCCGGGTCATGCTGCTGCGTCTGCACCGGCTGCTGCTGGGCTGCGGCGGCCGGGGCCTGCATGGCCGGCTGCTGGCGTGCGGCCTGCGGCGGTTGTTTGCCTGCCGGAGCATCGGCTGTGCCGGTCATCCGGTGGATCAGCGAATTCAGCCCGAAGCGGCGCTGCCCGTCGGGCTGCTGCTGTGCATTCTGCTGCTGTTGCTGCTGCGGTGCCGGCGCGGCAGGGGCCGCAGCAGCACGCGGCTGCTGGACCCGCTGCGCTGCCGCCTGCAGGCGCTCCAGCGCTTGCGGCGACGGGGTGCCCGGAGCGGGTGCCCGCGGCGCCACAAAAGCATCGGGCTGCGGCTCGGGTGTTGTTGCCTGCGGGCGGAACTCCGGAACCTGCGGCTGATAGGCCGGCGGCGGCAGACCGTCATTGTCCACCAGTTCCGGCTCCTCAAAGATGTCTTCAGCCTGCTCCTGCGCGGCGGCCTGCTGCGCGTTCATCTCTTCGAACAGCGAAGGCTCTTCCAACTGCGCGGCAGCTTCGGGCTGAACAGGCTCCGGGGCCGGGGCGGCCGCAGCGGCGGGCTGGGCAACCGGGGTTTCCAGCTCCAGCGGCGCCGGACGGGTGTCTTCGACACTGACGGTCTGGCGCAGCGGTGCCGACATCGGACGGCGCGGCACCGGCATTTCGGTGTTCACATCCACAGCGTCGATTCCGGTGGCAACAACGGAGACCCGCATCTTGCCTTCCATACCGGTATCCAGGGTCGAGCCGACGATGATGTTGGCGTCCGGGTCCACTTCCTCGCGGATGCGGTTGGCGGCTTCATCCAGTTCAAACAGGGTCAAATCATGCGAGCCGGTGATGTTGATCAGCACGCCGCGCGCACCGCGCAGGCTGATTTCGTCCAGCAGCGGGTTGGCAATCGCCTTTTCGGCGGCCTGGACCGCGCGGTCCTCGCCCTCGCCTTCGCCGGTGCCCATCATCGCCTTGCCCATCTCGTCCATCACCGCGCGCACGTCGGCAAAGTCGAGGTTGATCAGGCCCGGGCGCACCATCAGGTCAGTCACGCCTTTGACGCCCTGATACAGCACATCATCCGCCATCGAGAACGCTTCGGTGAAGGTGGTCTTCTCATTGGCCAGACGGAACAGGTTCTGGTTCGGAATGATGATCAGCGTATCGACAACCTTTTGCAGGCTTTCGACACCCGCCTCAGCCTGGCGCATCCGCTTTAGACCCTCGAACTGGAACGGCTTGGTGACAACTCCGACTGTCAGCACGCCCAATTCGCGCGCGGCCTGTGCGATGATCGGCGCCGCGCCAGTGCCGGTGCCGCCGCCCATGCCGGCAGTGATAAAGCACATATGCGCGCCGGCCAGATGGTCGACGATCTGCTCAATGCTTTCCTCAGCCGCAGCCGAGCCCACCTGCGGACGGGCGCCTGCGCCCAGGCCTTCGGTGACCTTTACACCCAGCTGGATGCGGCTCTTGGCCGAGGCCTGCTGCAGCGCCTGCGCGTCGGTGTTGGCCACGACGAATTCAACGCCGTCCAACTCCTTGGCAATCATGTTGTTGACGGCGTTGCCGCCGGCCCCGCCGACACCAAATACCGTGATCTTCGGCTTTAACTCTTCTTGCCCGGGCATCGAAAGATTCAACGTCATGCTCATACCGCCTGTGTTACCCGCCCTTCCCGCAAAGGGCTTTTTCCTGTGCTATTCACCATAATCCTACCGCGCAGAGGGAGTTTCGTCATCCCAAAAAGCACAATGTGCCACAAAATACGGCCTCATTCTGAGGTCTAAACCGCGGTATTTCGCCGTCCCTAGCAGATATGGGGGATTCAACACAAGCCACACACAACACAGCTGTCGCATCCGCAAAATCACTTCTGCAGAAGACATCTTTCCTGATACGTGGCTGGCCACTGCCCGGCCTGCTGAATCGCCGCGTTTGCCGCGGACGTTAAGAACAACCTAACGGGTCCTGCCGGCGCTGTCACGCCCTCTTTGACCCGTCAGGCAGAATTGAAAAGCGGCTTACCAGTTGTCCCGGAACCAGCGCACGGCACGGCCCAAAGTGCCCGCCGGATGGCGGCTGGCGGGCATCTCGAAGTCCCACCATTCGTCCTGCGGATGCGCCGCAAACAGGCACAGACCCACGGCTGAGGCAAAGCCCGGACCGGTCGCCGATTGCGGCAGGCCGTGAACGCGCAAGGGCCGCCCCAGACGCACCTGCTGGCCCAGGATACGGCTGGCCAGCCCGTCCAGCCCCATGATCTGGCTGGAGCCGCCGGTCAGCACGATCTGCTGGCTGGGGAGGTATTCGAAACCCGCCGCATCCAGCCGTGCCCGCACCTCTTCCAGGATTTCTTCGACGCGGGGCCGCATGATGCCGATCAGCTCGGCCCGGCTGACAGTGCGCCGGTCATGCTCCCAATCGCCGGTATCACCGCCGATGTCGATCATATCACGGTCGTCGGCACCGGTGGCATGCACCCCGCCGCAAAAGGTCTTGATCCGCTCCGCGTTGGTCAGCGGCACCCCCAGCCCCATCGAAATATCGCTGGTGATGTGATCGCCGCCCAGACGCACCGCATCGGCATAGATCATATGTTTCTTCATAAAGACCGAGATCGAGGTTGAGCCGCCGCCCATATCGATACAGGCCGCTCCCAGCTCCTGCTCGTCCTCGACCAGCGCCGAAAACCCCGAGGCATAAGCCGAGGAGGCAATCCCCGCCAGCTCCAGATCGCAGCGCTGGATGCAGCGCACCAGGTTTTGCACCGCGATGGCATCCACCGTCAGCATATGCATGTCGACCGCCAGCGTCTGCCCCATCTGACCGCGCGGATCCCCCAGGCCGGACCGGTTATCCAGCGCAAAGTTCACCGGCTGCGCATGTATCACCTCGCGGCCCGCGCCGTATTCCGGCACCTCGCAGGACGCCAGCACCTGCGCCACCTCATGCTCCGAGACCACCTGACCTTCAAGATCCAGCTTGGCATCCAGCCCGTATGAGCGCGGATTGGCGCCCGAGAAACAGGCGATCACGTGGTCAACCCGCACTTCTGCCATCTTCTGCGCCGCCTGCACTGCGGTTCGGATGGCGCGTTCGGTTTCCTGCATGGCATTGATTTCGCCGAACTGGACCCCGCGCGACCGCGTGGTCGCCGCCCCGATCACCCGGAACCCCGACTGCCCGGCCAGCGCACCGATGGACCCGTCCTCGCTTAAGCGGCCGGTGCCGTCAAAGCGCAGCACCAGGCAAGCGATTTTAGAGCTGCCCACATCCAGAATGGCCACCACGCCGCGCTGCATCGCCTGGCGCCGCATCTGCCGCATCGCCCGCTGCGATTGATAGAGATCTGTCATGCTACTGCCCGCCCCCATTCAGCTGCCGGATCCGCCACCAGTTTTCCACTGAGTTTTCGGTCATACGCACGGTCGGGCGCCCAGCCAGGCGCATATCCACCGCTGCCACATCGCGTTCCAGCAAATCCTGCACTTCACTTACCGCCAGCACCCGCTCCAGCGCCCGCACCGGCTGCTCTGCCGGCAGCATGATACGCTGCTTGCGGTCGAGCACCACGTCCCAGCGCCGCTCGCCCACCCGGACCAGTCCGCGCAGCCGCGGCCCCAGCGGCTTGGCCGCCACAAACAGCTGCAGCGCCTGTGACGCGTGTTGCCCGGCCCCCTTGCCCGCGATCAGCGGCAGGTCCGGGTGCAGGTTGCGGCGGCCCAGCTCGGCCACGTGAATGCCGTTCTCATCCAGCAGCGCCAGCCCCTCGCGGCTGCGCCAGATCAGCGCCGGCGTGCGCTCCTCGACGTCCACCTGCAGGATGCCGCCCGGGCGGATCCGCACGCTTGCAGTCTTGACCGGGTCCAGTCCGGTGATCACATCGCGGATCTGCTCCAGATCCAGATCAAAGGAGCTGACGGGAAAATCTGCCGGCACCACCACGCGGATGTCCTGTGCCACGCTGGGGCCCGCCCCGTCCACCGCCATCACATTGACCATAAACTCGGGCCGCTCCTCGATTGCGGCGCGGGCATCGCTGACCAGCCCCTGCAGCGCGGCCCGACGGCTCTCATCCGCAAGATAGGCGCTGCCGGCTGCAAAAATCAGGCAGAACGGTACCCCGACGCGCAGGCCGAACCGGATACCCGGCGTCAGCATCCAGCGCTGCAGCCGGTACTTCAGCCGCGACGGCGCCGGATCCGCCCGTCCCTCGCCGCCGCTGCTGCGGCGCAAGCGCCCCTTCAGCGGTTGCATGAGGCATCCTCCACCATCCAGGCGCAGAGTTCGCCGAATGTCATGCCCAGATGTGCTGCCTGCTCCGGCACCAGCGAGGTGGGCGTCATTCCGGGCTGGGTGTTGGTCTCCAACAGGATCAGCCCGCCGGCGCCGCACGCCTCATCCCAGCGGAAATCGGTGCGGCTCACGCCGCGGCAGCCCAGCACCTCATGCGCCTTCAGCGCATATTCCAGGCACAGGTCATGGATTTCCCGCGGCAGGTCGGCGGGCAGCACATGGCGCGATCCGCCCGGCTTGTATTTGGCGTCGTAATCATACCAGCCGTCGGTTAGAATGTCGGTCACGGTCAGCGCCTTGTCCCCCACCACGGTGGTGGTCAGCTCGCGGCCCGGCGCGTAGGTTTCAACCATCACTTCGGCAGGCATCTGCTCCGACAGCTGCGGCGGGCCGTTGGCGGCCTCATGCACGATATAGATGCCGACGCTGGAGCCTTCATTGTTGGGCTTCACCACATAAGGCGGCGCCATCACGTGGCCCGCCATCACGTCGGCCTTGGCAAACAGCCCGCTTTCGACGACCGGCAGGCCGGCGGCGCGGTACACTTCCTTGGAGCGCTGCTTGTCCATTGCCAGCGCCGAGGCCAGCACCCCGGAATGGGTATAGGGCAGCCCCAGCCATTCCAGCACGCCCTGCACGCAGCCGTCCTCGCCCCAGCGCCCGTGCAACGCGTTGAACACCACATCCGGTTTGATATCCGCCAGACGCGCGTGCAGGTCCCGGCCTGCATCAATCTCAATGACCTCGAACCCCTCACCGCGCAAAGCAACCGTGCATTCACGGCCGCTGGACAGCGATACGTCGCGTTCGGCTGACGGGCCACCCATCAGCACCGCGACTTTCGGGAGTGTCCTGCTCGACTTACTCACCACGAAGCGCCTCAATACATGCGGGGCTTTGCGCCCCTGTTTCTGGGAGCCTGGAACAGGCCCGCATTATGTCTTTGCGCCGGTTAGGTCCGGCTGTTTTTTGCGGGGCAGCCTGCCCCGGATTCTGCCGGGCATCCGCCCCGGATACTACCCGGCATCCGCCCCTTGGCATCGGCATAGCATTGCCGCCTCTTCGGCACCCTACCGCCGAAAATCTTACCGGGGCGTTAATGATGCCTTTACCACGTTTAACAATTCCCGCTGCCCGCGCCCTTCCGGAGCTTTATTGCCACCTCTAGCTGCGACAAGCGAAGCCTTTGTCAACACTCAAGTTTTCCAGCTATTCGGCCAGTTATTCGGCCAGCGGATCACCAATCCGCATGATCTCCCATTCTAGCGTGATGCCGGAATCTTCGTAAACCTTTTTCCGCACATCTTCGCCCAGACCTTCCAAATCTGCGGCAGTTGCGCCACCCGTGTTGATAAGGAAGTTGGAATGTTTCCCGCTCATCTGCGCACCGCCGCGCCTTGCGCCGCGCATGCCGGCGTTGTCGATCACCTTCCAGGCCTTCAGGTCATGCACGTCATCCGCACGGCCCGTGGATGAAAACCCCGCCGGATTGCGGAAGGTAGAGCCGGCCGAACGGTCGCGGGTCGGCTGGCTCTCATCGCGCTTTTGCAGCTGCGCCTCCATCCGGGCATGCAGGTCCTCTGGATCGCCTTTGGGACCGCGCAGGGTAGCATAGACCAGCACCGCGCCCTCCGGGAAAGCGGTCTGGCGGTACTGGAAATCCAGCTCCTGCGCAGTGATCTCGCGGATCTCGCCCTCGCGGGTCACGATGGTGGCCGACACAAACACATCCGCAGTATAGCTGCCGTAACAGCCCGCGTTCATCCGCACCGCGCCGCCGATCGAACCGGGGATTGTGCGCAGGAAGGTCAGGTCAACACCTGCATCCGCCGCACGTTTTGCTACATGGGCATCCAGCGCCGCCGCACCGGCGGTGACGGTATCCCCGTCAACCGAAATTCCATTAAAGCCGCGGCCCAGACGGATCACCACCGCGCGCATGCCGCCATCGCGCACAATCAGGTTCGACCCCACCCCCATAGGGAACACTGGCACCGCCGGATCCAGCCGGCGCAGGAATTCTGCCAGATCGTCTATATCCGCAGGCTGGAACAGATGGTCCGCCGGACCGCCAACCCGCAGCCAGGTCAGCTCCGCCAGCGGTTTCTGCCAGGAAAGCCGCCCGCGAACCGCCGGAAGGATGATTTCAGTTTGCTCCGCCATCGTTTTTGCCGCCCCAGCTTCCAGCCAATAAACGCGCACAGTCCGTATACAAGATGGCCATCGAAATAAAGGGTGAACGCGGCGCCATGGTCATGATTTTCGTGAAACCGGTCCGGAGACAGCCAGATCAGCATAAGCCCCCAAAGCAACACCAATGCTTGCGCCAGCCGGTACCACTTGAACCGGGCCAGATAATAGAAGCCAATCAGCCAAACGGCGCCAAAGGCCATCCAAATTGCAATTACAGCGGTCACTACCAACCTCCACGTCCGGCAACACGCGTACCGAAGCAACAGCAGGAAACATAAACAATCTCCCGTAGGTAGCACTTGCTGTGAAAACAATCCGTAAACGCGCAGTGATTTCCTGCCCGGTCAGCGGCTCAGCGAGCGTTTGACCCAACGCCCCAGATAGATCACCGGCCAGCGCAGCACCGACATGCCCGCCAGCAGCACCGCCAGCCCCCACCAGGGGCCGTTTTCATATGTGACATAGCCAAGCAACGGAATGCCCAGCGCAATCAGCACATAGGCGCGCCGCCAATGATTGTCCCGGCTCGGAATCATCGCCAGCACATTGGCCGCCAGCGCCCAGATGGCGGCAAGGATCAGCGACACACTCATGCCCGGCCTCCCCGTCCCGCCTTTTCCTCTTGCCAAAAATATCCCGGGGGGCGCCGCCGCAGGCGGCGGGGGGCAGAGCCCCCGGCTGCACCTGCAACACTCATTTGCCCAGCCGTTCCGGCAGGCCGTTGGCCCAGGTGCTGATCGTACCCGCCCCCAGGCAGACAACCATGTCGCCGGGCCGCGCCTGTTCGCGCACCAGGCGCTCCAGATCTTCTTCGTTGAGGATGGCGCGGGCGTGGCGGTGGCCGTGGCGGATCAGCCCGGCAACCAGATCATCGCGGCCGGCACCCTCGATCGGGTCTTCGCCTGCTGCGAACACCTCGGCAATCGCCACCACATCCGCCTCGTTGAAACAGGCGCAGAAATCGTCGAACAGGTTCGACAGGCGCGAATAGCGGTGCGGCTGATGCACTGCGATCACCCGGCCCTCGCTGGCCTGGCGCGCCGCCTTCAGCACCGCGGCGATCTCCACCGGGTGATGGCCGTAGTCGTCGATGATGGTGACGCCGTTCACCTCGCCCACCTTGGTGAAACGCCGGTTCACACCGCCAAAGGCCGCCAGGGCCTCACGGATCTCGGAACTGTTCATGCCCAGATGCCGTGCCACCGCCACGGCAGACAGCGCGTTGGAGACATTGTGGTCCCCCGGCATCGGCAGAGTGCAGCCCTCGATCACCCGGTCTTCGGCCTGCAGATGCACGTCAAAATGCGCCACACCGCCCTTGTAGGTCAGGTTCTCGGCCCGCACATCGGCCTGGGCGTTGAAACCATAGGTCACAACCCGGCGGTCGGAAATCCGCCCGATCAGCGCCTGCACCTCGGGATGGTCAGTGCAGCAAACGGCGATACCGTAGAACGGAATGTTTGAGACAAATTCCAGGAACCCGTCGCGCAAGGTGTCAAAGTCGCCCCAATGCTCCATATGCTCGGGGTCGATATTGGTCACCACGGCGATGGTCGCAGGCAGCCGGTTGAACGAGCCGTCGCTCTCGTCCGCCTCGACCACCATCCATTCGCCCTGCCCCATCCGCGCGTTGGAGCCATAGGCGTGAATGATGCCGCCGTTGACGATGGTCGGGTCAAAGCCGCCGGCCACCATCAGTTCGGCCATCATAGTGGTGGTGGTGGTCTTGCCGTGAGTGCCGGCAATGGCGATGTTGGATTTGAGCCGCATCAGCTCCGCCAGCATATCGGCGCGGCGCACCACCGGCAGGCCGCGCAGGCGAGCCTCGTCCAGCTCCGGATTGCCCGGCTTGATGGCGGAAGAGATCACCACAACCGCGGCGTTCTCCAGATTTTCCGCCTTCTGGCCCACAAACACCCGCGCGCCCAGCTCTTCCAGCCGGCCGGTGATCTTGGAGGATTTCAGGTCCGACCCCTGCACCATATAGCCAAGGTTCAGCAGCACCTCGGCGATGCCCGACATGCCGATGCCGCCGATCCCCACAAAATGGATCGGGCCGACGTCTCCGGGCAGTTTGGTTGCAGGGTTCATGATAGTTATCCTTCTTCGGCCAGCTGCTCGACCAGTGCCGCCAATCGTTCGGTGGCATCGGGAACCCCGGCGCTCAGTGCGGCTGCCGACATTTGCGTGGCAGCCCGCGGGTTACTCAGAATTGCGCCCATATGCTCTGCCAGCACCGGGATATCAAGAGCGCTTTCCGGGATCACCACCGTGGCATTGGCGTCAACCAGCCCACGGGCATTGGCGCTTTGGTGGTCGCCCGCCGCAGCGGCAAAGGGGATCAGGACCGAGGGCCGCCCGATAATCGAGATATCCGCCACCGACGAGGCGCCCGAGCGCGAGATCACCAGCTGCGCCTCTGACATCCGCGCAGGCACGTCGGTAAAGAAGGTCTGCACATCGGCGTTGATGCCGTGTTCGGCATAGAACGCATTGACCCGGTCCAAATCCTCTGCCCGCGCCTGATGCGACACCCGCAGATAGCGGCGGATTTGATCCGGCAGCGCAGCCACAGCCCCGGGCACCACGTCGGACAGGATCCGCGCACCCTGGCTGCCGCCCATCACCAAGAGCGACATCGGATAGTCGCCCGGCGGAATATAGGCAGCCCCTGCCCGTTCCATTACCGCGCTGCGCACCGGGTTGCCAACGTGCTCATGCGCAACACCTTCGGGCAACGCGGTTGGCCAGGTGCCGCAGGCAACCCCCGCAACCCGCTTGGCAAAGATCTGGTTCACCCGGCCCAGCACACCGTTCTGTTCATGGATCATCCGCGGCAGCTTCAGCAGCGTTGCCGCCCCCAAGGCCGGGATCGACGGGTAGCCGCCAAAACCGATGACGGCATCGGGGCGTTCGCGGCGCAGCTGCATCATCATCGACAGAACGCCGCTCGCAATCTTCGGACCCGCCAGCGCCTTGGCCAGCAGCCCGCCGCGGGCAAAGGTGGCCGAGGACACTTGCGAAATCTCAACCGCGCTTGGAAACGACGCGGTGTAACGCGCGCCCCGCGCGTCGGTCGACAGTTTCACCCGCCAGCCGCGCGCCAGCATCATCTCGGCCAGCGCCTGTGCCGGAAACATATGGCCGCCGGTTCCGCCAGCGGCCATCAAAAGCAATTTCTGTGCCATCCCAGGGGGTCTCTTTCACATCTCTCAGCGGCCGCGGCCGTTCAGGTAATCCGCAATCCCGCCCTGCGGACGCGTGCGGGTAAAGGCCAAGAGCATACCGACCGCAATCCCGGTGGCAATCAGCGAGGATCCGCCATAGCTGACAAACGGCAAAGTCATGCCTTTCGCGGGCAAGAGCCGCACCGCAACCCCCATGTTGATCATCGCCTGGACGCCGAACATGCAGACCAGCCCGGTGCCTGCGAGACGGATGAATATATCGCGCTCGCGCATCAGCCGGAACAGCGAACGCACCACGATCGAGGCGTAAAGCACGATCAGAACCGCCACCAGCACCAGCCCGTACTCCTCGGCTGCAACGGCAACGATGAAATCGGTATGGGCATCGGGCAGCGACCATTTCACCTGCCCCTCGCCAACGCCGACACCAAAAAGACCGCCCTCGCGGATCGCATTGGTGGCATAACCCAGCTGGGTGGTGGGATCGACATCAGGGTTCAAAAACCCATCAATGCGGCGGGCAAAATGCTCCGAGCTGTTATAGGCAAAGACACCGCCCATCACCACCACGGCGGCCATGCACACCAGCAGCAGCATCGGCGCCCCGGCCACAAAATACATCACCCCCCAGCCGAACAGGATCAGGCTGGCCTGGCCGAAATCCGGCTGCAAAACCAGCATCATAACTACCATCATGCACAGCGCGAAGGACATCAGCGTGCCGGGTGGCCCATTGATCTGCTGGCTGGCGGCAATCATCCAGGCCGCAACCACGATAAAGCCGGGCTTCAGGAACTCCGACGGCTGCAGGGAGGCAAAGCCCAATGAGTACCAGCGCACAGCCCCCTTGCCAAAATCGGTGCCGAAAATCGGCAGGAACGCCAAGGCGACAAAGGCCAGGGCAAAGCCCAGCACCGCCAGCCGCCGCACCAGCGTCGGCGACATCACGGATGTCACCAGCATCGCCGTCAGCGCCGTCAGGCCAAAAACCGCCTGCCGCTGCACATAGTGGAAATTGCCGAACCCGTTGCGCTCCGCCAGCGGCACCGAGGCCGCCAGCCCCAGCAGCAATCCGATCACGAACAGCATCAGGATGCAGGACATTGTCCATTTATCCAGCGTCCGCCACCATTTCGGAAGAATCGGCTCACCTGCCTGCACGGGAACCGCGCCATAGACCATCTCAGTCATGGGAATACCGCCACTATATGCCTCGTTCCGCCCCATTTTTCGGGGTCTCCCAGAAACTGTAACGAAACGTGAGCCGCGGCGCCAGAAAAAGAACACAGTTCGGCGGAAAACCACCGCCCCGCCGACCGCCCATCTTGACAGGCAGGAAGCTGCCAGCGGATGCCGACGTTCCGCGGGAACCCGCCGTCTGAACAATACTGTTGCCAGGCAGAAAGCCATTCAAGAGCCGGAAAATCACGGCTTTGCTCCGGCCAGCGGTCCGGCACGGGCTGCAGCCGCGGCAAATGTCCGGAAGGTCCCGCGCTGCGCATGAGTTCGTGCCCGACGCAGCAAAAGCTGACCTGTCTTAGATCGGCTGCGGGTGCCCGATCCAGTGAACTGGCAGTCTACGCCCATGCACGATGCCGCTCAGCAGTATGGGCGCCTGTGGCTGGCATGCGCGCGGAACCGGGAATAGTTTCGCAGTTTTCAACTTCGGGTTTGTGCTGTTGGCTGAGGTAATCTCACCTTGGTTGACAGAGGGTTTTGCCATGACCATTCAGCACCCTGCACCAGCGAAACCGCGTTGCGGCCGCATGACCGCGGTTACAGCATTCAGCCCTCACGCCGCTCAGCAATCGCTGTTCCCGCTGCCCAGCCCGAAGACCACGCCCATTGAAAATTATAGCCGCCAAGCCAGCCGGTGACATCGACAGCCTCGCCGATGACATAAAGACCGGGCAAGTTCTTCGCTTCCATTGTGCGCGAGGACAGCGCCTCGGTGGAAATTCCTCCGACCGTCACCTCTGCCTTCGCAAAACCCTCGGTGCCAGTGGGGTGGAATGTCAGCTGCGACAGGTAGCCAGCGGCACGCTCGAGGTCTGCATCGGAACTGTTTCCCAGTTCCTTTGCCAATCCGATACGCGCTGACAACACCTCGGCCAGGCGGTTTGGAAGATGCTCGCTCAATGCGGATCTCAGCCGCGTGCGGGGGGCCCGCCGCCGAGCCTCACGCAGCACCTCCAAGGCATTGTCGACAAGCGTCAGGACAACGGGTTCGCCGGGCGTCCAATAGGAGGACACCTGCAAGATAGCAGGCCCCGACAGCCCCCGGTGCGTAAACAGCCCCGCTTCGGCGAAACTGGCCGTTCCGACCCGCGCCGTGATCGGGCTGGAAACGCCGGAAATGTCCCGGAACGCCTGCGCGTCCGGACCCAGCGTCAACGGCACCAGCGCGGGTCTCGGCGGCACCACCGTCAGGCCGAAGCGTTGCGCGATCTGATAGGCGATGCCGGTAGCCCCCATCTTCGGAATCGACGGGCCGCCGGTGGCGATGACCAGTTTCGCTGCTGTCGCCCCAGCAACGCGGAAAAGCCCGTCGCCATGGCCGATCTCGCCAATCTGCGTCGAGAGGCGGATATCAACGCCGCCACGGGCACATTCTTCGAGAAGCATCGCTACAATCTGCCGGGCAGAACCGTCGCAGAAGAGCTGCCCCAAGGTCTTCTCGTGCCAGGCGATGCCGTAGCGTTCGACCAGCGCGAGGAAATCCCACTGGGTATACCGTGCGAGAGCGGACTTTGAGAAATGCGGGTTCTCGGACAAAAAACATTCCGGCCCGGTCCTCATATTGGTGAAGTTGCACCGGCCTCCACCTGAAATCAGTATCTTCTTTCCTGCCTTGTCTGCATGATCCAGCAGGAGCACACGCGCACCCGCCTGTCCGGCAATCGCGGCTGCCATCAGTCCGGCAGCACCGGCACCAAGCACAATTACGTCATATTTCATGCACGTCCTCTACGTCTCTCAGACAGAGGAGAAAAGGGACAATCGCATCATGCGCCTCGCTCCGGACACAACGGAGAAGCAGGAAATCTGCTTCCTCGACCGTGTCAGCCCTCAGGCATTCGAAAACGGACAGGTTAGTCGTCTTTCCACGCCCGCCCGTTCTTGCGGATTGGAATGGCCGGGACGGCGTCACGCATAAGGATGGCTGCGTGACAGCCGAGTGTGGCCTTGGCCAGTTCTGACTTGCCCGGAATCCGTGCCAGCTGCGCGGCCAGCCAGACCTCCAGTACAACGAGCAAAGGCTTTGACGTAAGCGGCGCCTGGAGGGCACCGGGCATTCAGCTTGACGGCTGGAAGTTCCAGGGGTGGAGCCGCCGGCCGGCTGGCAGGGTGACCTGCAGCGATGGCGTCAAGGGCGGCCTTGAAGCAGGCGAACGGCGCGACGCCGTTGATCTTTACCTTGGCGAGGAGCGACGCAATGCGGCCCCAGGCGCGGCTGCCTTCGCCGTGACCGGCAAAAAGTGCATTCTTCCTCGTCAGAGCGATCGAACGGATCAGATTCTCGCACCACAGCCCGGCAGGCAATTGCGCAGCAATCTGCCAAGAGGGGCATTGGAGCCGATCCCGATACGGCCATCGTGCAGAAAGGTCTGCAGACCGTCCTTCTGCCGGTGGATGCAGGCCGACCTTTCTCCCAGACGTGACTTTGAGGAGATCCGGCGCGCTGGCTTTGCAGCCATTCTCCAAACCCGGCGGTCAGCGGCGGGGTGCGGGAGTGCCGGGCGCCAGCTTGATCCTGACAGCGCCCGGGACGATCCGGATCACTTTTTCTGATGCGGTAAGGTCTGGTTCCGGTGGCACCTCCGGCGCATCGCAGACCCCTGCGGGGCGAAAACCGGTTCGTCCAGCTCCGCCGCTGGCAATACCAACCTCCCCTGTTTCGCCAGCCGACGCCAGGCTGTCAACTGGTTCGCTAGGCCTCCGTACCGTGCTGCCACGCCATTCACTGTCGCGCCCGGCTCAAGCGTATCCGCCACCGCAGCCCGCGCCTGAAGCCACCTTGACACTGCGCGCGGCGTCACCCATATCATTAGCATGATAACATAAATGGAGAAGCACCATGACCGCCCCCTTCCAACTGGTCGCCAGGATCACTCCGAAACCGGAACACATGCAGGATGTGCGCCAAAGCCTGCTGGATATTCTGGAACCGACCCGCGCCGAACCCGGCTGCCTGAAGTTTCTGCTGGCCGAAGGCCGCGATGGCGATTGCTTTTATCTCGACGAAGAATGGGTCAGCGACGACGCCCTGGCGGCGCATTACGCGGCGGACTACATCACGCCGGTCTTCGCCAAATACGAGGCCTGGCTTGCAGCACCGGTGGAAATCCACAAGATGACCCCGCTGGCCTGAACCTCATGTTCTTCCTCAAGGACCTGCCGTCGCAGCAGATGGTCGGCACCTACGCCAAGGCCTACGGCGCCGACCCGGACCATATCACCAGCGCGCTTTTGATGATGCGCCGCGCCAGCCTGCTGATCCGCAGCCTCGACGCCTATTTTGCACTCCACGGGCTGTCACAGCTGCGGTTCCTGGTGCTGATCGTGATCGACCGCGAACCGGACCGCACCTCGCTGGCCCCGAATGAGATCGCCCAACGGATCGACGTGTCAAAACCGGTGATGACCCGCACCCTGCAATCGCTGCAGAAAGACGGGCTGATAACCCTTTCGAACAACCCATCCGACGGGCGCTCCAAAGCAGCCGCGCTGACACCCGGCGGCCATCAGCGGCTGCAAGACGCCCTTCCCGGCTATTTCAAACTCCTGTCAGAGGAGATGGCCAAGCCGTCCACTGCCAACAGCTGACCCTCAAGGATTTTCCGCTTAGGTGAGACCTGAAGCCCCCATTACCCCAGCCGCGCCCTCACTTCGGCGATGAAATCCTCACCGCGCTGTTCGAAATTGTCATACTGATCGAAACTCGCCGCAGCCGGCGCCAGCAGCACGGTGTCACCATCCTGCGAGTCCTGAATGGCCCGCTCCACTGCCGCCGCCATAGTGGTGCAGACTTCTGCCTGCACATCCAGCTGCAGCGCAAATCCCGCCGCCTCGCGGCCGATGACATAGGCTTTCACCACATTGCCAGCCCGCCCTTTCAAGGCCTCCAGCCCGCCATCCTTCTCCAACCCGCCGCAGATCCAGCGGATGTTCTTGAACGCACTCAGCGCCTTTGCCGCGCTGTCCACGTTGGTTGCCTTGCTGTCATTCACAAACCGCACACCACCGGCCTCAGTGACAGTCTGGCTGCGGTGCGGCAGGCCGGGGAATGTCGCCATGGCATCGCCGATCAGCCGCGGCGCCAGCCCCAGGGTGCGCGCCGCCGCATAGGCCGCGCAGGCGTTCTGGTGGTTGTGCGCACCCGGCAGCCCGGTCATTTCCCGCAGATCAATCGAGGCCGCCTGCCGCCCCTTGCGGTATTCCGACAGGAACCCCTTGCGGGCAAAAACCTGCCAGCCCGCCCCCGTAAGCTTGCGCGCGGCAGAGACCCGGATCACCCGGTCATCGCCTGCCCCTTCCGACAGCTGACCCGCCAGAAACAGCCCCTCATCCTCGTCGATGCCAATCACCGCGCGGTCCGGCCCGCCCTCGGCAAACAGCCGCCGCTTGGCGGCGAAGTATCCGCCCATGCCGCCATGCCGGTCCAGATGGTCCGGACTGAGATTGGTGAACACCGCCACATCCGGCGTCAGCGCCCGGGCCAGCTCGGTCTGATAGCTCGACAGCTCCAGCACCACCACGCCGCCATTGCCGGGCGCGTCGATATCCAGCACACCGCGGCCGATATTGCCCGCCAGCTGGCTCTCCCGGCCCGCCTCCTGCAGGATGTGATGCAGCAGCGCCACCGTGGTTGATTTGCCGTTTGACCCCGTTACCGCCACCACCCGCGGCGGCTGATCATGCATCTGCCATTCGGCATCCGCAAACGAGCGGAAGAACAGGCCGATGTCATTGTCCACTGGCACCCCTGCCTCCATCGCCGCACGGATCACCGGGTTCGGCTTGGGGTAAAGATGCGGAATGCCGGGCGAGGTGATCAAGGCCGCAACCCCGTCAAAGGCACCGGATTTATGCAGGTCGCAGCAGGCAAAGCCTTCCGCCTCCGCCGTCTCCCGCGCGTTTGGATTGTCATCCCAGCAGACCGCCTCCGCCCCGCCTGCCCGCAAGGCACGCGCCGTCGCCAGCCCCGAACGGCCCAGCCCCAGCACCGCCACCTTGGCGCCCTCATATCCTTTGACCGGGATCATTGCCTGCCCTCATCTTGATGAATTTGCTTCCGCGGCACATTGCACAGGTGCAAGCCGGGCTTCAAGCGCTGCCCCTGCACAGGCAGCAGGCATGGGCCGCAGGCCCGTGCCACGCCCAACAATTGGCAGGCAGGCAAAGCCTGCCGAAATTGGCGGGAGCATCCCCCCGTTGCGCATCCACCGTACGCTGCCCGCACCGCATCTTCACTCGGCCGGGCTACCCTCTACCCCGTTGCAACAACAAGACCAGGAGACCGGCCCCCTCAAACCACCTCTTCATCGGGTTCAGGGCGGATCCCCAAGAAGCCGCTAGACGAACATGGCCCCCGACAAAGGACATCCGGTGCTCCGCCCCCCTTGGTGGCGCCGCCTTCTAATAAAAGAAAAACCGCGCCAAGCCTGAAGCCCCGCGCGGTTCACATAATAATGGAAAGCTTCACCACCCGCCGCAAACCCCGGCGCGGCGGGTAAAACCGCGCACCTCAGCGCACTTTCAGCGTCGCCAGCCCGATCATCGCCAGGATCAGCGAGATGATCCAGAAGCGGATCACGATCTGCGGCTCGGCCCAGCCCTTCTTTTCATAGTGGTGATGGATCGGCGCCATCAGGAACACCCGGCGCCCGGTGCGCTTGAAGTAAAGTACCTGAATGATCACCGACAGCGCCTCGACCACAAACAACCCGCCGACGATGGCCAGCACCAGCTCGTGCTTGGTGGCAACCGCAATGGCCCCCAGCGCACCGCCCAGGGCCAGCGAGCCGGTATCGCCCATGAACACAGCCGCCGGCGGCGCATTGTACCACAGGAAGCCCAGGCCTGCGCCAAACAGCGCCGCGCTGAAAATCAGGATCTCGCCGGTGCCGGGCACGTAATGCACGTCCAGATATTCGGTAAAGTCGACCCGCCCCACCGCATAGGCAATGACACCCAGGGTGCCGGCCGCAATCATCACCGGCATGATCGCAAGGCCATCCAGCCCATCGGTGAGGTTCACCGCATTGGCGGCGCCGACAATGACACAGATCGAAAACGGCACATAGAACAGGCCAAGATTGATCAGCGTGTCCTTGAACACCGGCAGCGCCAGCTGGTTCTGCAACGCCTCCGGGTGGAACCGCGCCGCCAGAACCGAACACAGGGCCGCAATCGCAATCCCCAAGGCCAGCCGCAGCTTGCCCGAAACACCTGCCGTGGTCTGTTTTGAAACCTTGGCATAATCATCAGCAAAGCCGATAAGCGCAAAGGCCAGCGTGACCAGCAGCACCATCCAGACAAAGGGGTTATCCAGCCGCGCCCACAACAGCGTCGACGACAGCAGCGCGCCGACAATCAGCAGCCCGCCCATCGTTGGTGTGCCCGCCTTGGAAAAATGCCCCTCCGGCCCGTCATCGCGGATCGGCTGGCCCTTGCCCTGCTTGCGGCGCAGCACGTTGATCAGCGGCTTGCCGAACAAAAAGCCAAAGATCAGCGCGGTCATAAAGGCGCCGCCAGCGCGGAATGTAATATAGCGGAAGAGGTTGAAAAAATCCCCTCCGTCCGACAACGCGGTCAGCCAATAGAGCATCTGGGCCCTTCCCTCGTTCTTTTATACGTTTTCTTGTGTGGGGGTGGATTGGCCCATTTCGCGGATGCCGTCAACGATCTTGGCCAGCCCCATGCTGTTGGATCCTTTTGCCAGCACAATGTCGCCGCCTTTGATGGCGGCTTTCAAACCTGGCAGGGCTTCAGCACTGGTTTCATGCCAGCCGCCGCGTTTTGCCTCTGGCAGAGCCGCATAAAGCGACTTCATCAACGGCCCAACGCAATGGATTTTCTCAATGCCCGCAACGGCCTGCAGCGCAGCCAGCCCGGCATGCAGGTCCTTTTCCTGCACCCCCAGCTCTCCCATATCGCCAAGATAGGCAATCCGGCGTCCCGCGCCGGGTGTTGCCGCCAGCACCGCCAGCGCCGCCGCCATCGAGGTCGGGTTGGCGTTGTAGCTGTCATCCAGCAAAGTAACCTCGCCGCTGTCCAGCCGGATGGTTTCCCGCACGCCGCGGCCCTTGACCGGCGACCACAGCGCCAGGCTTTCAACAGCTTTCGCCACATCCGCACCCAGCGCCTCGACACAGGCCAGCGCGCCCAGAGCATTCATCGCAAAATGTGCGCCAAGGGATTGGATATGCATCTCAAACTCGCCGCCCCCCGCCGTGGCGCGGGCAACAAGCCCGTCGCCTTTATTGTCAGCTGACAACAATTGGTAATCCCCGGCGCTTTCGCCGAACCAGCGGGCAGTGATACCCAGATCTTCCGCTGCGCCGCGCAGCACATGGGCCTCGGCAATATCCGCGTTCAGCACCGCAACACCGCCTGGCTCCAGCCCCGGCATGATCGAGGCCTTCTCACGGGCGATGCCCTCAACGTTCTCAAACGCCTCCAGATGCACCGCGGCCACCGTTGTCACCATCGCCACATGCGGGCGGGCTTGCCTGGCCAAAGGCGCGATCTCACCCGGATGGTTCATACCGATCTCAATCACCGCAAATTCAGTATCACGCGGCATCCGCGCCAGCGTCAGCGGCACGCCCCAGTGGTTGTTATAGCTGGCAACAGCAGCATGGGTGCGGCCCTGATCCGACAGCATTCGCGCCAGCATTTCCTTGGTCGAGGTCTTGCCGACCGAACCGGTCACCGCAACAACCTTGGCCCTGGTGCGGGCACGGGACGCCCGGCCAAGGGCCTCAAGCCCCGCCTGCACGTCGTCCACGATCAGCAGCGGCGCATCGGCGGGAACCCCTTTTGGAATGCGCGAGACCAACGCAGCGCCCGCCCCATTTGCCAAAGCCTGCGCCACGAAATCATGACCGTCACGCGCGGCCTTCAAGGCCACGAACATATCACCTGCCTCGATGGTGCGGGTGTCAATCGACAGGCCGGAGGCTGCCCAATCGCCCTGCGCCTGCCCGCCGGTGGCGGCAGCGGCCTCGGTTGCGGTCCAAAGCGTCATGCCAGCCTCCCGTCCAGTGCGGCTGCAGCAATGCTGGCCTGCTCCACATCGTCAAACGGCAGAACCTGATCGCCCACGGTCTGGCCGGTCTCATGCCCCTTGCCGCAGACAATCAGCGCATCGCCCGCCTGCAGCATGTCGGCGCCGCGCAGGATCGCCTCGGCGCGGTCGCCGACCTCGATGCAATCCGGCGCGCCGCCCTTGACGGCGGCACGGATCACCGCCGGGTCCTCGCTGCGGGGGTTGTCATCCGTCACGATCACCACATCGGCGTTCCGATGCGCCGCCTGCCCCATCAAAGGCCGCTTGCTGGTGTCGCGGTCGCCGCCCGCCCCGACGATGGCAATCAGCCGGCCCAGCACATGCGGGCGCAACGCCTTGATGGCGCTGGCCACAGCATCGGGCGTATGGGCGTAGTCAACAAACACGGCTGAGCCATTGTCACGCGACGCCGCCAGTTGCATCCGCCCCCGGACAGTGGTCAGATGCGGCAGGGTTTCAAACACCCGCTCCGGATCCTCGCCGCCGGCAATCACCAGCCCGCAGGCCAAGAGCACGTTTTCCGCCTGAAAGCCGCCAATCAGGTTCAGCCGCACCTGATACGGCTTATCATGCCAGGAGAACCGCACATCCTGGCCGGTGCCGTCATAGCGCAGCCCCATCAGGTTCAGATCGCCAAGCCCGCGGCCCACGGAAATCACCTCCTGCCCGCGGGCAGCGGCCACCGCGCGCATCTCAGCGCCGCGGGGGTCGTTCAGGTTGATGACGGCGACGCCTTCGTCCGGCAGCACCCGGCGGAACAGGCCCGCCTTGGCGTTGAAATAGGCTTCAAACGTCTCGTGATAATCCAGATGGTCCTGGGTGAAATTGGTGAACCCCGCCGCCGCCAGCTGCACCCCGTCCAGACGGCGCTGGTCCAGCCCGTGCGAGGACGCCTCCATCGCCGCATGTGTCACCCCTGCGGCGGCAGCCTCAGCCAGGGCGCGGTGCAGGGTGACCGGCTCCGGCGTGGTATGGGCCAGCGGATAGCTCCAGGCGCCCTCAATTCCGGTGGTGCCCATATTGACGGCCTCATGGCCCAGCTCAGTCCAGATCTGGCGCACAAAGGTGGCTACAGAGGTCTTGCCATTGGTGCCGGTCACCGCAACCACGGTCTGCGGCTGGCCGCCGGACCACAGCGCGGCGGCATAGGCCAGCGTCTGGCGCGGATCCTCGACCACCACAAGTGCTGCGTGGCTTTCGTCCAGCAGTTTGGCGGCGATGCCCGCACCCGCTGCATCGGTCAGAATGGCGGTGGCGCCCTTATCCAGCGCAGCAGGGATGAATTTCGCGCCATGCACCTGGCTGCCCGGAAGGGCTGCAAACAGGAACCCCTCGCGCACGTCGCGGCTGTCTACCGCCAGGCCGCGGATCTGCGGGTCGGCGCCGCCCCGGGCGGTCAGCCCCAATTGGCTTAGCGGCTGGTCTGGTCTGCTGCTGCTCATGGCGGCCCTCTGCCCTGGTTCAGTTCGAGGTGAGGGTTATACCAGTCACCTCTGCGGGTTCAACTTGCGGACGCAGGCCCAACAGCGGCGCGACCCGGCCGATCATCTCGGCCGCCACCGGGGTCGCGGTCCAGCCTGCGGTGCGGCGCTCCTCGCCATGGGCAATGATAGAGGGTTCGTCCAGCGTCACGATCAGCACGTATTTCGGGTCATGTGCCGGAAAAATAGAGGCAAAAGTGGCAATTACCTTGTCATCATAATAGCCGCCCTGCGGCTTGGGCTTGTCAGCCGTGCCGGTCTTGCCGCCCACCTGATAGCCCTCGACCTCGGCAAAAGACGCGGTGCCTTCGCTGACGACCTTGCGCAACATTTTGCGCGCGGCGGCGGCGGTGCTTTCGCTCAGCACCCGTTCACCCGGCTGCGGTGCCGCCTGTTTCAGAATCGTCGGTGCCACATAACGCCCGCCATTGGCAATCGCCGCATAACCCGCCGCCAGATGCATCGGCGTGGTGGAAATGCCGTGGCCATAGGAGATGGTCATCGCCGACAGTTCGGACCAGTTGGCCGGCAGCAGCGGCTTGCCGCCCTTGGCCTCGGAAATCTCAAACGGGGTCGGCTCCAGCATGCCCAGCGTATCAAGGAAGCTTTTCTGCCGCTCCACCCCGATTTGCTGCGCCAGCCGTGCGGTGCCGATGTTGGAGGATTTGACGATGATCTTGGTCACCGACAACTCGTTGCCGTAGTTGCGGAAATCGCGGATCGCAAAGCGGCCCCAGCGCAACGGGCCGCGGGTGTCGATCACCGTGTCGGCGCCAACCAGCCCCAGCTCCATCGCTTGTGCTGCAGTGAAGATCTTGAAGGTGGAGCCAAGCTCGTACACCCCCTGCACCGCGCGGTTGAACAGCGGGCTGACCGACGGATCAAAGCCCGAGGCCGGCGGGCGCGGACGGTCGTTGGGATCGAAATCCGGGAAGGACACAACCGAGATCACCTCTCCGGTATGGGCATCCATCAGGATCGAAGTTGCGCCTTTGGCGTTCATCAGCTTCATGCCGCCATACAACACCTGCTCGGCTGCGGCCTGCACGGTGAGGTCCAGCGACAGTTGCAGCGGCTTGCCCGCATTGGCCGGGTTGCGCAGGTAGCTGTCGAACTGGCGTTCAACGCCTGCCACACCGATCACTTCGGCGGCGTTCACGCCCTCCTTGCCGAATCCGGCACCGCCCAGCACATGGGCAGCCAGGCTGCCATTGGGGTACAGACGCATCTCGCGGGGGCCGAACATCAGGCCGGGATCGCCGATGTCATGCACTGCCTGAAGCTGCTCGGGGCTGATTTTCTTCTTTACCCACAAGAACTTGCGCTTGCCGGTAAAATCCTTGATCAGCCGCTCGCGGTCAAGGTCCGGGAAGATCTGCACCAACTGCTCTGCCGCGCCGATTGGATCAATCATCTGCGGCGGCTGGGCATACAGGGAATGGGTCTCGAAATTGGTGGCCAGCAGGCTGCCGTTGCGGTCAACAATGTCGGCCCGCTGCGCGGCGATGACGCTGCCGGCTACGCTGGCGACGGGCTCAGACGGCTCCGACACCGCCGTCATGCCCATGCGCGCAGTGATGGCGCCAAAGGCACAGACAAAGAACAGCCCCAGCACCAGCAGCCGCCCCTCGGCGCGCTGACGGGACTGCACCTGCATTTCCTGATGCCGCAGGCTGATGTTTTCTTCTTCGATCACATCCGGGTTTTCGCCGGTTGCGCGGGCATGAAGAACCCGCGCCAACGGGCGGAGCGGGGTGCGGATCATGGCTGGCTCCTCAGGTTCAGGCCCGAGACTTCAACACCTTCGGTGATCACCAGCTCTTCGGGTTCGGGATATGAAACCTCATCCACCCGGCCGAACTGATCAGGGCGCAGCGGCAACAGGCCAAGGCTGTCGAAATTGATATCCGCCAGCTCGCGCAGCCGCTGCGGCCGGTTGAGATAGGCCCATTCGGCGCGCAGCACGCTAAGCCGCACCTGCGCCGCACCGATCTGCCCCTGCAGGGCGCGGGTATCCTTCAGCACCTGCTGGGTGGCGTAGTTTTCGCGGTAGGCCCAGAAGGCCAGGCCAAAGACGGCCAGGCAGGTTGCGGCATACAGCAGGGTCTTCATTTGCGCGCCTCTTTCAGCTGCGGCATTCCAAGTTCCTTGGCCGAGATCGGTCCGGGTTCAGCAGCCGTGCGGCGTCCGACCCGCAGGCGGGCGGAGCGGGAACGCGGGTTTTCCGCCAGTTCCTGATCGTCGGGGCCGACGGCCTTGCGGGTGACCAGTTCGAACTGGTTGGGCGTATCTTCCTGCTCCGGCGCATAGCGATTGGCGCGGCCGGTTTTGCCCGCGCGGTGCTGAAAGAAGCGCTTGACCATCCGGTCCTCGACCGAGTGAAAGGTGACCACAGCCAGCAATCCGCCGGGTTTCAGCGCGCGCTCGGCGGCCAGCATCCCCTCGAACAGCTCGTCATATTCGGCGTTTACTGCGATGCGCAGGCCCTGAAAGCTGCGGGTCGCCGGGTGCGACTGGTTGGGCTTGGGGCGCGGCAGGCAGCTTTCAATGATCTTGGCAAGGCGCAAAGTGCTGGTGATCGGTTCAATCGTGCGTTCACGGACAATCGCCTTGGCGATGCGGCGGCTGGCGCGTTCTTCGCCGTAGTGGAACAGGATGTCAGCGATCTGCACCTCATCCAGCTCGGCAATCAGATCGGCGGCTGAAGGTCCCGACTGCGACATCCGCATGTCCAGCGGCCCGTCCCGCATAAAGGAGAAGCCGCGCTCGGCCAGGTCCAGCTGCATAGAAGAGACACCAAGGTCCAGCACCACACCATCGAGACCTTGCGCATATTCATCCATGCGGGAGAACACCCCCTGCTGCAGGATCAGGCGGTCGCCGTAATCCGCGGCCCAGGGTTTGGCCATCTCAAACGCCAGCGGGTCGCGGTCAACCCCGGTAACTTCGTCAGCGCCGGCCTCAAGCAGCCCGCGGGTATAGCCGCCCGCACCGAATGTGCCATCCAGCCAGCGGCCCGTGACCGGAGCCACGGCCTGCAGCAGCGGGCGCAGAAGGACGGGAATGTGGGGACCATTGGCAGCGTTTTGGTCCTGGGTCATAAGTCAAACGCCTCCGGCGCCATCTAGGAATTCCAGGGGATCGAAATCCTCGGGCAGGTCTTCCATCAGTTTCTCGGCTTCCGCCATTTCGACCTCTTCATAGGTCCCGGGGTTCCAGATCTGGAAGGTATCGCCGGACGCAATAAAGAAAGCTTCGCCATCCAGGCCGATCTTCTGACGCAGCTTGGCAGGCAGCACAAGGCGGCCGGTGTCATCCACGTTGGTCGGCAAGGATTGGCCGTTGAACATGCGTTCCAGGATCTTGCGCGGCTTGGAGCCGCGCGGCAGGGCGGCGATCTTGGCGTCCACCTCGTCGATGGCTTCCATTGTATAGCATTCCAGGAACGGGCGGCGGTGATCGCCGTAAACGATAACCAGTTCGGGGCTGTCGCCGGATTTCCAGTTGGGGTCGGCGGCCTCCAGCACACGGCGGAAAGAGGCCGGAATTGACACCCGCCCCTTACTGTCCACCTTGTGGTGGCTTTCGCCTCTGAACCTGCGGCCCAACTTACCGTTCCTTTTCCGCGCGTCCCTCGCGTAAATCCGATCCCCAGAATGAAAAGGGGCGGGTTGATCTGCTGCCACTGATCAACCCGCCGCCTTGGCCCGCTATGCGGGATGTCCGACTGCGCACGCCACCTGGGGGGATGTCTGCTCGCTCGCGCGCCGGATCTCTTGGTTCGATGAAAGCGAAGGCCTGTATGAAACCTGCTCTTTTAGTTTGGCTTGGGGTCGTTTGGCGCCCCGTCCCTCGTCTCATTCGATGTAATAGGGATACTATGGGAAACGATGGTCCTGCAACTGTTTTCTGCGGGAAATCATCGAACGGCTGCCAACAGCAACAGGGATTCGCAAGAGATTCGTGACCTTATTGAGGCAAAATTGCAAACTTGTTGTGCATTAATCAATCGTGAACACCATATATAGGGTCCAGTTGCACCTGCTATTTTTTTCCCATAGTTTCCCGCGATTCGACACGAAGACTCGCTTCAATCACGAATATTCCCCTTACGTTCGCATCCACCCGCAAAGAAGGCGGCGGAATACTCCGGTATCAACGCCTCAATACCGCGTGATTCGCACCTTCAAGAGAGGTGCGGGGCAATTCGGGCCATGATTTCCCATGGCGCCCATGAATTCCCGCAGGCCCCGTGAATTCCCGGCTGCCCCATATACGCCCGCCGGCTCCCTGCGGTCCGATGCGGGACCGGCTGCCGCACTGAAGCCCAAACCGGGCAGGCAATCCCATCTGCACCCGATCAAAGGGAGCAAACAGCAAAAGGCCCGCCAATCAGGCGGGCCATCCAGGACATTGCATCGGGAACGAGACAGAAGCCTGCCGGGGGTCAGGCCATGCCGCCGCCGATCAGACCCTCGGCAATCCGCGCATAGGCCTGCGCCATTGGCCCCTCGCCCGCAGCGATGGGTGTGCCGCTGTCGCCGGCCAGCCGGGTTTCCAGGTCAATCGGCAGGGCACCCAGCAGCGGCAGGCCAAGCGCCTCCGCCTCAGCCGCAACACCGCCATGGCCAAAAATGTGATGCTCGCCGCCGCAATCGGGGCAGGTGAAAAAGGACATGTTCTCGATTAGGCCCAGCACCGGGGTTTTCAGCGTCTTGAACATATCCATTGCCTTGCGTGCATCCAGCAGCGCCACATCCTGCGGGGTGGAAACCACAATGGCGCCGGTCAGCTCTGTTTTGGTGCAAAGTGTCAGCTGCACATCGCCGGTGCCGGGCGGCAGGTCGACGATCAGCACGTCAAGTTCACCCCAGCTCACCTGCCCCAGCATCTGCTGCAGTGCACCCATCAGCATCGGGCCGCGCCAGACCACCGCCTTGCCCTCCTCCAGCATAAAGCCGATCGACATCAAGGTGACGCCATGGGCGTGCAGCGGTTCGATGATCTTGCCGTCGGGGCTGGCGGGGCGGCCTGTTGCGCCCATCATCCGCGGCTGGGAGGGGCCGTAAATGTCAGCGTCCAGCAGCCCGACCTTGCGGCCCTGTCTGGCCAGCGCCACGGCAAGGTTTGACGACACAGTGGATTTCCCCACCCCGCCCTTGCCGGAAGCAATCGCCAGGATGCGCTGGACGCCCGCGGGTTTCAGCGGCCCGGCCTGCGGTTTCGGGTGGCCGCCTACCTTAAGGCTGGGCGCGGGCTGCTGCGCGGCATGGGCGGTGAGCGCGGCAGAGACAGCCTCAACCCCGTCCAGCGATAGCACCGCGGCCTCGGCAGCCTTGCGCAAAGGCTCCATCAGCTTGGCGATCTCGGGGCTGGGCGCTTCGATCACAAAGCTCACCTTGCTGCCGTCAATGCGCAAAGCGCGCAGCATGTCGCGCGACACCAGCGTGCCGCCGTCCGGCAAGGCCAGCCGCTCCAGTATTTCGCGAATCTGATCCTGAGTGACCGCCATGACTGCTCTCCTGCGTGTTGTCCGGCCCTATATATGTGTCCGCCATACGCCTTGGAACCCGTGTTGCGTGATTGCCGCGGCCCCGGCTGCGGGGCCAAGGGCCGCATCCGTCAACAGACCGCGCCGCCAGCCATGCGCGGACTGCAGCCCCGCGCATGAAAATTATACATCTGCGCAACGGCACGCTGAATTTAGTGACCCTTTACAAAGGCATACCCTAGGGTCACCCATGCAAATGCTGCATAGCAGCATTGACGACGCACAGGATTGCGACTCTGCGCAAGATCCCTAAATTACCCCTCAAGCGGCGCCGGGATGGTGCCGGACGGATACGACGATACGGTCAGACGAAGGAACAGAACGATGGCAGCAGCACAACAGATCTCCGCGGTGAACATTGCATCCCCGGTTGGCTTCCTGGATGCGCTGATGGTGAAATTCGTTCGCTACCGGCTGTACCGCAAGACCGTCAATGAACTGTCGGCGCTGACAGCACGCGATCTGGCGGATCTGGGCCTGAACCGGTCCGAAATCCAGCGCGTCGCCTATCAGGCCGCTTACGAGAACAACTAATAGAGATCAGGCCTTTTCTCCTCCTCCCTTGAAGGGCCTGGCTTTGGCGGTGGCATCCTCCTCCTCCCTGATGCCGCCGCACCTTATACCGGTTAACAGCCGGGCTTGGATCACCGGGATCTCCTCCTCCCTGAATTCCGGTGTTTGACAGAACGGCGGTGCCCCTCCTCCTCCCTGGGCACCGCCGTTTTTGCGTTCTGAACACCCGGACACCCCAACCGCAGGCCGCAAACATTTGCAGCCAGGCCTTTGCCTGTCCGTTTTGCGTAAACCGGGAAGGAAGGGGCGGCGCAGGCGCGGGGGGGGGGGGGGCGGCCC
>NZ_JAKFZM010000024.1:0-76528 GCF_021654205.1 Leisingera sp. MMG026
GGCCGCTGCCGTTGCAGGTTTCCTGCAGGGGCCGGGCGCGGGAGATCCGGGAGTATTGAAGTTACGCGGTAGCCGCCTGGGGTGTGGTCTCCAGATGCGTCACCACCTTGGCGCCGCTCTCCAATGTCCGGTGCACCGGGCATCTGTCTGCAATCTCCATCAGCTTGGCCCGTTGTTCCCCGCTCAAAGGGCCGCAAAGGTGGATCACACGGGTGAACTGGTCGATTTTGGCGGGTCCCGTCGGCTGGGCATCCTGAGCATGCACCTTGTCATGGCTGACATCGACGCTGATCCCCTCCAACGGCCAGCCCTTGCGGCGGGCATACATCCGCAGCGTCATCGAGGTGCAGGCACCCAGCCCCGCCGCCACGAAGCCGTAAGGCGACATGCCGCGATTGGTGCCGCCATAGGCCAATGGCTCATCTGCAAAGGTGTGGTGATAGGGACCGGATTGCACATCCTGCAGGAATCCCTCCGGGTCGGCCTCGGTCACCCGCAGGATGCCTTCGGGGGCACCGGGCGGCGGCGCGGGCGGGGCCATTCTGACATAGCGCCCGGCCCAGGCGGCAATCACCTCGGCGGCATATTCCGCATCCGCAGCACGGGTGATCAGGTGATCGGCATCATCCAGGGTGACAAAGCTTTTGGGGTGTTTGGCCGCAGTAAAGATCGAGGCGGCATTGTCGATGCTTACTGTTTCATCCCGCGGGGCATGCAGCACCAGCAGTGCAGCCTTGAGGCCGGTAATTGCAGGCTCCAGCGCTTCGGCGTTGATATCGTCGACGAATTCCCTGCCAATGACAAAAGGCCGCCCGCCCAGGCAGACTTCAGCACGGCCTTTGGCCTCTATCTCGGGCAAGGCAGCGTCGAAGTGGTGCGAGACATGGCCGGGATCAAACGGTGCGCCCAGTGTCACCACGCCTTTGACAGACGGGATGCCTGCCCGTGCCCGCAGCACCGCCGCGCCGCCCAGCGAATGGCCGATAAGCAAAGAAGGCGCCATGCCGCGCGAGGCCAAATACTGCGCCGCCATGATCAGATCCGCGACATTGGAGCTGAAGGAGGTGTTTTCGAATTCCCCTTCGGAATGCCCCAAACCGGTAAAGTCGAACCGCAGCACCGCGATCCCCATCGCCGCCAGCCGTCCGGCAATCCGCCGCGCGGCCGGAATATCCTTGGAACAGGTAAAGCAATGGGCAAACAGCGCCGTTGCAAGCACCGGTCCCTCAGGCAGGTCGAGGCGGGCAGCAAGGGTGTTTCCGGCATGGCCGGGGAAGGAGATGCGTTCAGCGGGCATGGGCGTGGCCTTTGTTGGGTGTTCCGTTTAGATTGAGCGCTCGTTGGCACAGGAACAAGGCGGCGGCCCGCAACGTCACGTGAAGGTGAAGGCAGATGAGTGCATTAAGTCTGGCCGGAATTGGCATTTACACGCCGCAAACGGCTCGCGACAGGGAAATGTGGCGGCAGTTGCGGTTCTTTTGCGAAAGTGAACCCCAGGCCTTTGGCCGCAACCCTGAGACAGGTCATGTTACCGGTTCTGCCTTTGTGCTGTCACCGGACATGAAATGCGTTCTGCTGACCCATCACCGGAAGCTGGATCGCTGGTTGCAGTTGGGCGGCCATTGCGACGGCATTGCCGATGCGGCTTTTGTGGAGTTGAAAGAAGCCTATGAGGAAAGCGGGCTGCCGCGGATCAAGCCGCTGTCTGATCAGGTGTTTGATGTGGACATTCACGCAATCCCGGAAAATGCGTAGGACTGCGAGCATCTGCATTATGACGTTCGGTACCTGTTTCAAGCAGAGGCAGGGGATTTTGCGGTGAGCGGGGAATCCCATGCACTGACCTGGGTGCCGCTGAACCGGCTGCATGAGGTGACGGATACGCCCGGTGTACTGGTGCTGCGTGAAAAGCTCGCGCTGTTCTTAAGCGGAGGCGCCTGACGGCGCCGCAGGATATCCCGGCCCCACCTGTACAGGCGGGGCCGGCGGTTCAGGTCAGGCTTCCCCCATAAGTGCCTTGTCGAACGGATATTTGGTCAGGTTCTCGTAGCCGTCTTCGGTGATCAGAACCTGATCTTCCAGCTTAATCGAGAAATCGCCGCCCTCGGGGGAGATCAGCGCCTCGACACACAGCACCATGCCCGGTTCCAGGTCATAGTCAAAGGCGCCCTCGACCATCTGGTCCGGATAAGCAACCAGCGGCCATTCATCGCACAGGCCGACGCCGTGCATCATGCAGCCGTATTTCTGCTTTTGGAACTGCGCATCCAGCACATGGCAGCCGCGTGACAGCTCCTGGATGTTCACACCGGGCTTCAGCATCTCCATGTTATGGCGGATGTGTTCGACCCCGTGCTGCATGGCATAGACCATATCGGCGCGCGGTTTTTCATCACCGATCCACCAACTGCGGGAGATGTCGATGCAGATGCCGTAGGAGCCGACAAGATCGGTGTCGAAACTGATCATCTCGTTGTTCTGGATGATCCGGGGGCCGCATTCCTGGAACCACGGGTTGGTGCGCGGGCCGGAGGACAGCAGACGGGTTTCGATCCACTCGCCGCCGCGGCGGATGTTTTCGGCGTGCAGCACCGCCCAGACGTCGTCTTCCGAGATATTGCCGCCGGGCACATTTTCACGGGCGAACTTCTCCATCTCCGCCACAGCGGTTTCGCAGGCGTGATGGGCGCAGCGCATCGCCAGGATCTCGTCCGGGCCTTTCACCGCGCGGCATTTCTCAGTGAGTTCCTCGCCGGGGAGGATCTCCAGGCCTTGCGCCTCCAGCGCGCGCAGCCCGTGCAGCATGACCTTGTCCACTGCCAGGCGCTTGTTACTGCCGCTGTGTTCCTCCAGCAGTTTGCGCACCTCATTGGAGAACACGTCGGCGGCCACATCCACCTTGTCGCCGCGGTCGAAATAAAACAGGTCGGCGCCAGCGCGCTGTTCGCGCACTAGAGGGTTGAATTCGCTGAGAAACGGCGACTGTTTGTAATCCCACAGCACCATATAGCCGTCAGCGCAGATCAGCAGGGCGCGGAACGGGTTGTGGGTGTTCCACAGCTGCATGTTGGTGCTGTCGGTGGCATAGCGGATGTTCAGCGGGTCAAACACCAGAAGGCCGGCATAGCCGCGGTCGTTGATGAAACGGGTCAGCCGCTCCCAGCGGAAATTGCGCATTGCCTGCAAATCGGGCAGCTGCAACCCGGCCTCGGTCCATTCGCCAAAAGCCAGCTGGGTCGGGCCGATTTCAACCCGGTCATTGTTGTTCGGGGTGTTGTCGCCCAGATTGGCGCCGCGGGTTGGATCAATCTTGCGGATGTCGCGGTAATGCTCGTTCATGCGTGGCCTCCGTCGCTGCACAGGTTTGTCCAGTGTGCAGCCGTCTACTGGCGGAAGCGCTGCAGAAAACGACGGGTTCTACAGTCGTTTCTGACCCTTGGGCATCGGACAATGTGAACCGTGAAGGGTAAGCTTCAGCAAACGTGGCGGCCCGTGTTCATACACAGGGCTTAAGGCACCAGCGGGCGGGCAGCCTGCACCATTCCGGCACTTTCCATATACAGCAGCAATGCTGTCAGAAGCATAAGATGGCTGATGAAACGCAACCGGCGGGTGCCCGCAATGCTGAAAGCGGCAATCGCCGTCGACCTGAGTTGATGCGCCCAGCCGCGGTAGGGGCTTTGGGCCTGTTCCGGTTTGCGGGCCCTGGCCTGAGCGAGATCTGCTTTCTGGATTTCTTCTGGTTCGCTTTGGGTAAGCCTGACAGCTTGGAACGCCTGATCGCAGTGGGCATCAAGAGCCAGCGCAGCTTGATCAACCGGAGTGAAACATGCCCGGCCGCGCAGCCTGACAGGAGCGGGGCGTTCCCGCCGGGTTTCGGCTGGCTCGGGTGTGGCTTGCAGACTGTTTTCCGGATTGGGCTCGAATACGCTCAGGAACTGTTCGCACGTCAGCGCCACATCGGATTCGAGCCATTCAACCGAAGTTGCCTCAACAGCAGGAAGCAGCCGCCGCAGCATTTCGGCCAGAAACAGTTCCGAAATCTCCTGATCGCAATAATCGGGAAAGGCGGGCGTCAGCGAAAGTTCCAGCAGTGCCGCGGGCTGCAGCATCGCGTTTGTCAGCCGGCTGGCGCGCCGCAATGGAACCCTGCGCAACCGTACAGTCACCAGGTAATGGTCACATTGAATTTTGGCTGTATTTTCTGCCCGCGCCTCGATTGTTTCTGCCGGATGGCCGAAATCCTCGAGCGTGTCCACAACAGCCGAAACCGCTGCTGAAAGGGTCCCGGTATCGCGGGCCTCCAGTCCGAGCCTGCCTGTATACTGCACTTTTTCTGCCACCGTCCGGATCCTCCATTCAGGGTGCCGATAAAAGAAGGATAAAATTTGAACGAGTTGAAAGTGGGGCGGAAAACACGGCGTCCTGCGATACAGCGTGAACAGAGTTGCAGGAAACGGGGTGTTGTTGAAGCTCTTGTTTTTAATTGATTTAATTCGAGGGGCTCGATTTGGGTGGCTGGATTACGGCCCAATTGCGGCGGCCGGCGGACACATTGATGCCCTAGAGCCTACAATGACGCGGGAATCATCTTCACTGTTCCTGGCGGTCAAGAAGGCAGCCGCAAAACAGCCAAAGGAGCGGGCAGCAACCTTGCCTGATATTTGCCTGGTTGCGGCTTAGCCGTCGATCTGCCGCCCCATGATTGCAAGCGATTGCTGATAAACAGTTGCGGCGTTCCATTGCTTCAGAACCCGGTAGTTCGGCTCGCCCTGCTGATATCCCTTGCCGGGCTTCCAGCCTTTTTGGCGCAGGTAATTGGCGGTGGAGGCCATCGCATCCCCCATATTGTAGAAATCCACCCGCCCGTTGCCGTCCCAGTCCACCCCGTATTGCAGCGCATTGCCGGGCAGGAACTGGGTATGGCCCAGCTCGCCGTGCTTGGCACCCAGCGTGGCCGGGGTGATGGCGCCCTGGTCCACCAGCTTCAGCGCCCCCAGCGCATGCGGACGGAAAAAATCGGAGCGGCGGCAATCATAGGTCAGCGTCACGATGGCGGAAACCACCTGGCTGTCGCCCATATAGTTGCCGAACGCGGTCTCCATCCCGTGGATTGCAATCAGAACGCCGGCGGGCACGCCGTACTTACGCTCAAGTGCGGCATAGAAGTCCGGGTTGCGCGCCTTTCGCTTGCGGCCCTGCGCCACGATGGTTGCCGAGCCGCGGATCTGCATGAATTTCTCCAGCGAGTATTTAAAGCTCTTCTGGTTGCGGTCAGCAGAAATGGTACGGCGGGCATATTGCGCGGCCGCAAGCGCCTGCAGCCCCGCCTTGCGCACACCTGCGCGCTTGGCCTCGTTCTGGAAGTCCCGCTTCCAGGCGTCAAACCCGGATGAGGTATTGCCGCAAGGCGCGGCCAGGGCAGGGGAAGCTAGCAGGGCGGAAATCAAGGCAGGGGCCAGCAGGCGGCGCATGAAAGAATCTCTCAAATGTGGCTCGTAGCCTTCAGCCTAACGTGCTGGCCGCGCGTGTCTAACGGGAAAAGCCGTGCATGGTTCCCATTTACCTAAGCAAAGGCTGTTCCGGCGGCCAGGGCAAGCCCGTCCGCCACCGCTGTCATGGCATTTCCTGTTTCAACGCGGGCGTTTGGACAGATGCTGCGCATTTGCGCCTGAACCGCCCCCAGCAGCGAAGAGCCGCCGACCAGCACGATCCGGTCCACGCTGGCTGCAGGAAGACCGGCCTGCGCCAGAGTCTCGGCAGCGCAGGCCCCGATGGCAGCGGTCTGTTCTGCCAGTGTCTGGTTCATTTCTGCGGCGGGCAGCGGCACGGACAGGCCGCGCTGCAGCAGCTTAAGATCAATCGCCGCCGCGCCGCCTGCCGTGTTGGCCTGGATCTTGCCGCGCTCAACCGCAAAGGCCAGCTCGTGGCCCAGCTCATCTTCCAGCACGTCAACCAGCCGGGCCAGCCTGTCCGGCTCAACCGCATTGGCGGCCAGATCCTTGGCGGCGCGGCGGCTTTCCGGACTGTAAAGGAAAGGAATCATCTGCCAGGTGGCCAGATCGTTGAACAGCCGGTTCGGCGCAGGCAGGGTGCCGCCGCCAAAGCTGTTGCGGATCTGGCTGCCGCGCCCCAGCAGCGGCATGACATGGTGGATGCTCAGCTGCCGGTCAAAATCGGTGCCGCCCAGCCGCACCCCATGCGAGGCCAGGATGCGGGTGGCGCCGTTTGCGTCCTGTTCAAAGGCGGTGAAGTCCGAGGTGCCGCCGCCGATATCGACAATCAGCCCGCAGCCCGGCGCAGGTGCTGCAGCGCGCAGGGCGGCTTCCGGCTCAAACAGGAACAGCACGTCCTGAAAACCTGCTTCCAGATAGCAGGCGCGCAGGTCCTTTTCGGCCTGGATATTGCGATCCTCGTCCTTGGAATGAAACCGTACCGGCCGGCCGGACAGCGCATGGGTGAATTCCATATGCGTCGCCGTCTCGGCCCGCTGCTTCATCTCGGCCAGAAAGCGGGCGATAAGGGTGCCGAAACTGATCCGCTCGCCGCCCAGCCGCCGTTCCTCATGCAGCAGCGGCGTGCCCAGCAGGCTTTTCAAGGCGCGCATGAAGCGCCCCTCGTCACCGTTGATCAGCGCCCGCGTGGCGCTGTGGCCGATCCGCATGCTGCGGCTGTCCTCGTCGAAGAACACAGCGGTGGGCAGGGTCTGCTCGCCAGGTTCCATCTCGACCAGCCAGGGCCGGCCGGCCACGGCAATCCCCGCCGCCGAATTGGAGGTGCCAAAATCGATACCAAGGGTGTTGGGGGCAGTCATGGAAAAGGCTCCTTTCACAGGCGGGAGCGGGCCGGGATACAGCAGCCGCAATACAAGAGCAAGAAAAAGCAGCACTGCCGCCAGAAGCGCCGGGCGGAGGAAAACCCCGATCCACTGAGCACGCTCATGGAACAGTAAAAGGGCGCCCCGAAGGACGCCCTTTCAAAGTCATGGCTGTGCAGCTTAGCAGCTGTAGTACATGCCGAATTCGACGGGATGGGGGGTGTGCTCGTACTTGTGCACTTCTTCCATTTTCAGCTCGATATAGCCGTCGATCTGATCTTTGGTGAACACGTCGCCCTGCAGCAGGAAGTCGTGGTCGGCGGCCAGCGCGTCAACCGCTTCGCGCAAGCTGCCGCAGACGGTCGGGATGCCTTCCAGCTCTTCGGCCGGCAGGTCGTACAGGTTCTTGTCCATGGCTTCGCCGGGATCGATCTTGTTGCGGATGCCGTCCAGGCCGGCCATCAGCAGTGCTGCGAAGCACAGGTAGGGGTTTGCCGCCGGATCGGGGAAGCGGGCCTCGACGCGCTTGGCTTTCGGGCTTTCAGTCCACGGGATCCGCACGCAGCCGGAACGGTTGCGGGCAGAGTAGGCGCGCAGAACCGGGGCTTCAAAGCCCGGGATCAGGCGCTTGTAGGAGTTGGTGGACGGGTTGGTGAAGGCATTCAGGGTCTTGGAATGCTTCAGGATGCCGCCGATGAAATACAGCGCTTCCTGGCTGAGATCCGCGTATTTGTCGCCTGCAAACAGCGGCTTGCCGTCTTTCCAGATCGACATGTTCACGTGCATGCCGGAGCCGTTGTCGCCATAGATCGGCTTCGGCATGAAGGTTGCCGATTTGCCATAGGCGTGCGCCACGTTGTGGATCACGTATTTGTACTTCTGCAGCTCGTCTGCCTGCTTGGTCAGGCTGTCAAAGATCAGGCCCAGCTCGTGCTGGCAGGAGGCAACCTCGTGGTGGTGCTTGTCGACCTTCATGCCCAGACGCTTCATGGTTGAGAGCATTTCCGAACGCAGATCCTGCGCTTCGTCGGTCGGATTGACCGGGAAGTAACCGCCCTTCAGGCCCGGGCGGTGGCCCATGTTGCCCATCTCAAACTCGGCGTCGGTGTTCCAGGAGCCGTCGGTTGCGTCGACCTCATAGGACACCTTGTTGATGGTGTTGGAGTAACGCACGTCGTCGAACAGGAAGAATTCCGCTTCGGGGCCCATATAGGCGACATCGCCGATGCCGGAGGACTTCAGGTAGGCTTCTGCCTTCTGGGCGGTGCCGCGCGGGTCGCGCTCATAGGCTTCGCCGGTGTCGGGCTCAACAATCGAGCAATGGATGCAGAGGGTTTTCTCGGCATAAAACGGATCGATATAGGCGGACGTGGTGTCGGCCATCAGTTTCATGTCGGAGTTTTCAATCGACTTCCAGCCGGCGATCGAGGAGCCGTCGAACATGAAGCCTTCTTCGAGGAAGTCTTCGTCGACCAGGTCCACGTCCACGGTCACGTGCTGCAGGCGGCCGCGCACGTCGGTGAAACGGATGTCGACATAGGCGACGTCGTCTTCACGGAGAGTCTTGAGAACTGCGTCTACGCTCATTCCCTTAGTCCTTCTTTAGAGATGTCTTGGAGATTTGCTTTTAACTTACAATGCGTCCGGGCCGGTTTCGCCGGTGCGGATGCGAATGGCTTGTTCGACGGGCGAGACAAAAATCTTGCCGTCGCCGATCTTGTCGGTCTTGGCGGCATCGACGATGGCCTCGATCGCCTGGTCGACCTGATCGTCGTCCAGCACCACTTCGACCTTCACCTTGGGCAGGAAGTCGACCACATATTCAGCACCGCGGTACAGCTCGGTGTGGCCCTTCTGACGGCCAAAGCCTTTGACCTCGATCACTGAAAGGCCTTGCACGCCGACGTCCTGCAACGCTTCCTTCACCTCATCCAGTTTAAAAGGCTTGATGATGGCTTCGATCTTTTTCATCGGAATGGCTCCTCGCAAGCTTGTTGAGGGTGTCATTTCACTTCTAAATGAAGGCAGCAATGCGCGAGGCTGCAGCTGCGGCAATTGTGGCCAGGATTTGATCGTCACCGCCTAAAAATTAAGCACTGCGCCCAAGGATTGCGCAAAATTGAATCGGGAAAGAAGACGAAATGACCGAACTGCTGACCGCCGCCCAGATGCGGGCCATCGAACAGGCCGCCATCGCAACCGGCGAAGTAACAGGCCTTGAACTGATGGAGCGGGCCGGGCAGGGGGTGGTTGAGGCCATCTTTGAGGAGTGGCCGGAACTTGCGGAGCCTGTTGAAAGCGGGCGAGGGGCCGGCCCCTCGCACTCCCCGGAGTATTTGGAGAAAGTTGAAAAACCGCTGCGGACCGTGGTGCTGTGCGGGCCTGGCAATAATGGCGGCGATGGGTTTGTGGTCGCCCGGTTGCTGAAGGAGCGCGGCTGGGAGGTGGAGGTGTTTTTGTATGGAGACCCGGACAAGCTGCCGCCGGATGCGAGGGCGAATTATGAGCGTTTGGGTGCGGGCACTGTACAGCCGTGGAGTATGGAAGCTGTAGGTAACGCGGAAGGGAGCCTTTTCGTGGATGCAATTTTTGGCTCCGGATTGTCGCGTGCACCGGACAGTTCTGTCCTTGAGCCGCTGACCAAACTATACACCGAGGGCAGAACTTTGAACCGCATGGTAGCGGTTGATGCGCCAACGGGTCTTTGCATGAACAGTGGCCGTGCTTTGTGCCTGGAATATGGTGGTAACTGGAGCTGGCTTACAGTCACTTTCCATAGACCCCGTATTGGGCATTTCGTTGACGATGGGCCGGGTTACTGCGGGAGCCTGCGCACTGTAGATATTGGGCTGGCCGGGTTTGAAGCCAGGAAGGGCTTTCTGGCCAAGCAAGATGATTTCCCTGGAATGAATGAGTGCGGCGGGACGAGCGGCGAGGGTTTTGTAAACCTCGTAGATCACCGGCGGTCAGATTTACTGCCCAAAAATAGAGAAGAGCACAAGTATTCCCACGGCCACGCCCTCGTCCTCTCCGGCGGCCACGGCAAAACCGGCGCCGCGCGGCTGGCCGCCCGCGGAGCCTTGCGGATCGGGGCCGGGCTGGTCACCGTCGGCTCGCCGCGTTCGGCGATGTTTGAAAATGCCGCCAACCTCACCGCCATCATGCTGCGCCAGATTGACGGGGCGCATGGGCTGGTAGAGCTGATGGAAGACGAACGGCTCAGCGCTATTTGCCTTGGCCCTGGTATGGGGCGCGGCGCGGATACGCAGGCGATGGTGTTCGCCACATTGAAGGAAAAACGGGCAACCGTGCTGGATGCAGATGCGCTTACCCGGTTCGAGATGAAGCCGGAGGTGCTATTTGAGGCTTTGCATGAAGACTGTGTGATCACCCCGCATGGCGGTGAATTTGCCAGGCTGTTCCCGGACCTGGCCGAAAGGCTGAATGCACCTGCCGCCGCAGGCCCGGGCTATTCCAAGGTCGATGCAACCCGGGAGGCGGCAAAACGCACGGGCTGCGTGGTGCTGTTCAAGGGGCCGGATACGGTGATTGCCGCGCCGGACGGGCGCTGCTCGGTCAACTCAGCCCATTACGAGCGTTCCGCGCCTTGGCTGGCCACCGCCGGGTCGGGCGATGTGCTTGCAGGTTTTATCACCGGGCTGATGGCGCGCGGGTTCTCTCCAATGCAGGCCGCCGAAACTGCCGCCTATGTTCATGTGGAATGCGCGCTGGAATTCGGCCCCGGACTGATTGCCGAGGACCTGCCAGAGCAGGTCCCCGCGGTGTTCCGCAGGCTGGGGGTGTAACGCTCCGGCTCAGGCCGCCGGGCGCAGATCTTCGTCCGGTGCGGCGGCCGCGGCCAGTTCCAACCCGCCTGCATAAATCACATGCGGGCGGGAAAACTCCAGGATCGTCAGATCCATCATCTGCAGACCCAGATCACGGATGAATTCGCCATCCACCAGCTCATAGGCCGGCACCACTGCCTGCGGCTGGCCGAACATTGCCTTGGCACGCCAATCACGGACAAGGATCCGCTGGTCCCAAGGGACGGTCAGGTCGCTGTCTGCGCGGGTGTCGCCAAGCGATCCGGCAGAAATGCATACGGCTTGCAGCATGGCGCGGCGGGTGCGGACCGCTTCTACCCGGGCCATGCCCTGGGTGCGGGTGATGAGGCTGCCGCCTGCTTTAACCTCTTCCGCTGCGCGCTCGCCCTCGCGGGTCAGTACCAGGGTGCCGCGCAGCAGGCTGATGTTCTGGCTGCCCTGATACAGGCGCCGGGGCTGTGCTTGGCCGCGCATCGCCAATTGCGCGCGTAATGCCGCATTACCAAACGGTTTCATGTTGTTACTCGCTCTGTCTGCCTCAGACTTTTTTGTGAATCTATGCCGGAACCGGATTCCAGGCCCAGCCTTTTCCGTCGAAAGCCTGTTCATTGTTGCAATTATGCGGACGGATTGTTGCTGTTTTGCACATGGCGCCCGAGCACGCGTTTTCCGCTCGCATCCGCCGCTGTCCTTTGATAGTCACCGCGTCACACAAAGCATTTTGTGTGCGTGCGGGTGTGGCGGAATTGGTAGACGCACCAGATTTAGGTTCTGGCGCCTATGGCGTGGGGGTTCGAGTCCCTTCACCCGCACCAATTTGATTTTACAGATGAATTTTTACAAACTTAGCGCGCCGAGTGTTCTGCGCTATGTTTTTTTAACCTTGATTTTGTTCTTACTATGTTCCGGTGCGGCTGGGCCGTCTTGGATAGCTGCTTTTGCTTGGTCTGTTCTCATCACAGCGGGCGGCAGGATCGACCCCAAGGTGCCGGATCCTGCGATATGCGCGAACGGCAGCTTTGGTGAAATCCTGGAAATCTGCATTGTTCGTTCTGAAACGGTCTCCGGATCATTTATTCAGGCCGCTCAACAGGTTCAGGGCGGCTCTACCCCAAACAGGTTGCGCTCTTTGGCCAGATAGGCGAGGCGCGCGGTGGACTTGCAGCCGAACTTTTGCCGCATCCGCAGAAAGCTGGTTTTCACTGCTGATAGAGAAAGCGTGAACTGCTCGGCGATCTCATCATAAGACATTTCCTGCTGGATATGCAGACGCAGCATCTCCAGTTCTTTTCCGGAAAGGGACGGGGGGGGAAGCAGCGAGTCAAAAAACTCCGTGACAACCATGCTCAGCCTGCGCATCTCGGTATCCGAAAGCTCCCTGTCCTGCCGGGAAACAAACACCATCGATCTTTTTGATCCCGTCAGAGCCGCAAAGGCAGCGCCAAACACCAAACCGTACCGCTGAGACTTTTCGAGTATCTGCAGAGGATCGGGCAGCTGAATGGCCGACCAGCGTATGGCGCCTTCGTTCTTCAGCGCCCAATTGAATACAGGGTCATGAAGGAAGTAGTTTTCCCGGTCATACTGTTCCTTCCATTTTTCGTGGAAGGAACATTCAAAGTGCTCATATCCCATGATTGAAAAGTTGACCATGAGGGTGAAACCCGTGGTGCTTACTTCGTTGATCGCGGACCTGCAGGCCGAAAAAGCCTCGGCAATCTTCGTGCTGTTTGCTCCGTCCGAGGGCAGATTCGTTGTAATTACAGATTTTGGCATCTCAATTTTCCACCCCGAATGGCCTGCGACTTAAGTCTCTCTGCCGGCAACCTCGGTTGCCTTACCCGCAACCTAGGTCGCATTTGATGTGACCAGAGTTGCAAATAGAATGCAACAGCAAGGTAGTTGTAGACAACCGGGAATCTACCTTTAGGTGTAATTTCTGAGCGGGGAAGGTCGAAACCTGTACTGGAGATACATTTATGCAAAACGGATACGCCAGGAGCGAGGCCAAGGCTGGAACGGGTATTGAAACTATGGTTGTCCGGTTTGATCCGGTGCGGCTGCCAAAGTCCCTGAGAAGTCCCGATCAGGATGTACTGGATGCCTTTATGTCGTTGCGCAAGAGCGTGTTTGCGGAAGGCAAAAACTGGCGCGTGTGGCTGTCCTGCCGAAGCGATCTGGATCAGTACGACCATCTGGACGCCTATTACATTATCGCATTTGATCCTGCCACAGGCGAAGCGCTGGCCGGCGCGAGGCTGTTGCGCACAGATCGCGGGGGCCGCCATCCTAGCAGATCCGAAATGACTTACATGGTGCGTGATGCGGTCCGCGGCATGCTTCCAGGGCTGCCCACGGACCTGTGTGATGAAGAGCCGCCATGCGATCCCGCGGTCTGGGAACTCACCAGGTTTGCATCGAATGGTGCCGCGGGTGCAGGGCAGCTGGTGCTGCAGCGGCTGCGGACATTCCTGCAGGAGCTGGGCGGAGAACGTTTTGTGTTTCTGTCTCCGCCGGTTGTCGCACGGCTTGCCAAGTCCTCAGGCTTTGCAAATGTCGTCCCGCTTGGCCCGCTAAGAGGCGATCAAAACGGCAAGTACCGCGTTTATTCTGCCGATGTGCCCCAGCCAAGAAGCAGCGAAGCGTGAAGAGCTTTCTGTTTTTTCGCAGACAGCACAGCCTCGACGGCACTCATGGCCTCAGACGGAAATCCGAGCACTCCCGCATGTCAAAATTAAACACTCAGCAAAGTATTTCCGACTGGCGTATCCTGTCCGAGCTTCAGGGCATCCCGCGGGCGTCTCAATTCGTCATGATGGGCGGCGAAGTCAGACTGGTGCGCGGGGAACAGACAGCTGCGCCTGAAAGCCGGTGGTCTGTTCAGCTGCACGGGTTTTCCGCACGCGGCGCCACATTGCGCGATGCGCTGGACAGCTGGATAGTGATAGCCGGGCTAAGCCCCTTCGGCTTGCCATAAGCGCTGGCCCGGCCTTCTAGGTGCATCTGGGCGCAGGTTGAAAGTTCTGATCCTTGCGGGACCCGGCGCACTGAAATGCCCCGGTTGTCCGAGGCATTTTTTGCCGGACTCCGCTGCGCTGTCCTGTGCAAAAATGGTTGCAGTATTGAGCGTATGCGCAGGGTTGCAGAAATTGCATACCCCCTCTGAGCCTGGCGGTTGGGTGAAAGTGATCTTCTTCACCTAACACATTGTTCATAGGCGGTTTCCTGCAGGCTGAAAGTTGCCGTAGGCGAAATTTCGCCTATTCATTTCTCCTGGTACCAGGATGAATTTTCAACCCTGAAGGGGCGGAAAAACGCGTGATAGCTCCTAGCGCAAGCGGCGGTCTCAGGGATGGAGAGACATGCTGCTGACGGAACAGGAGACCTGAAGAAAATGAGCATTAAATTTGCAGCGCGCGCAGGTGCGGCCACTTTGGCAGCAGCGCTTGCAGCCCCGGCATTTGCGGGCCCGACTTACACCAATGACACCGGCGGCAGCTTCCGCTGGTACGGGCAATTCAACCCGTCGTTCCAGTCCTTTGACGACGGGCAGGAAGACTTTAACCGCCTGGTGGACAACGAGGCGTCAAATTCGCGCATCGGCTTTGAACTGGAGCAGGCCTATGGCGAAAACACTCTGCGGTTCCGCTTCGAGACTGCCTTTGGCTTTCGCGGCTCCGACGGGGTCAGCCAGCTGACCACCGGCGACAACATCAGCTGGGACCGCACCAACATCCGCCATGTTGATTTCCAGTTCGACACTGCCAGCTATGGCCGCTTCTCGGCAGGTCAGGGCTCGATGGCAACCGACGGCATCACCGGCGCGGATTTCTCGGGCACCGGCCTTGGCGCCTCCAACTCTGTTGCCGACTCCGCGGGCGGCTATGCTTTCCGCACCACCGGCGGCGCTCTCAGCGGTGTGGATATCGGCGATGCCTTCACCGATCTGGACGGCGGCCGTCTGGGCCGGGTCCGCTATGACACCCCGGAACTTGCGGGTTTCACCCTGTCCACCTCTTATGGCACTGACGTGCTGAAGGACGCAAACGACCGCGAAAGCTATGACGTGGCGGTGCGTTGGGCCAATGACGACGCGGCAGGTTTTGCCATCGACAGCGGCATCGGCGCCTCCTGGACCGAAGAAACCGGCAAGGCCGACCAGCGCGATATCTCCGGCTCCTTCGCAGTGCTGCACAAGGCAACCGGCCTGTCGCTGAACCTGGCTGCGGGCGAGCGCGACATTGCGGGCACCTATGCCTATGCAAAGCTGGGCTATAAGGCGGATCTGATCGCGGCGGGCTCCACCGCGTTCTCGGTTGATTACTACGATGGTTCGGACATGGTGACCGCCGGTGACAGCGCCGAGTCCTGGGGCATTGCCGCGGTCCAGAAGATCGACGCTTACAATGTCGAAACCTATCTGGCCTACCGTGACTATTCCTATGCTGATACCAGCGCCGCCACCTATCAGGATGCCAATGTGATCCTGGCCGGTGCCCGCTGGAAGTTCTGAACCTTCCTCCCTCGGTTGCAGAACGGAAAACACGCCCCTTTGCGGGCGTGTTTTTCTGTTGTGCAGCCCGGAAATCCGCGGGATTGCGCGGTAAACCGGCAATGCCTCTTGCGCCGGGGCGCCGGGGGAAATAGAAGACCGCAAATTGTCTGGGGGCGCCTGTGCGCACGCGCCCCGAATCTCTATGGGGTATAGGATGCAGGTCACCGAGACGCTGAACGAAGGTCTGAAACGCGGCTACGCCATCACCGTCACGGCTGCCGAGCTGGACGCGAAGGTCAACGACAAGCTCGTCGAAGCACAGCCGGAAGTCGAAATGAAAGGTTTCCGCAAGGGCAAGGTGCCGATGGCACTGCTGAAAAAGCAGTTCGGCCAGCGCCTGATCGGCGAAGCCATGCAGGAAGCCGTTGACGGCGCCATGAACCAGCACTTCGAGGACAGCGGCGACCGTCCGGCGCAGCAGCCCGACGTGAAAATGACCAACGAAGACTGGAAAGAAGGCGACGACGTCAACGTCGAGCTGGCCTATGAGGCGCTGCCGGAAATCCCCGAGGTCGATTTCTCCGGTGTTGAGCTGGAAAAGCTGGTTGTAAAGGCAGAAGAAGAAGCCGTCACCGAAGCGCTGACCAACCTGGCAGACACTGCCAAGGAATTCGAAGCCCGCGAAGACGGTGCGGCTGCGGAAGACGGCGACCAGGTTGTGATCGACTTCGTCGGCCGGATCGACGGCGAAGCCTTTGAAGGCGGCGCAGGCGACGACTACCCGCTGGCTCTGGGTTCCAACTCCTTTATCCCTGGCTTTGAAGAGCAGCTGATCGGCTCCAAAGCCGGTGAAGAAAAAGACGTGACCGTGTCTTTCCCGGAAGAATACGGCGCCGAGCATCTGGCAGGCAAAGAAGCCGTGTTCTCCTGCACCGTGAAAGAGGTGAAAGCCCCGAAAGCGGCCGAGATCAACGACGAACTGGCCACCAAATTCGGCGCTGACGATCTGGATGCGCTGAAAGCCCAGATCACCGAGCGTCTGGAAGCCGAATATGCCGGTGCAGCACGTGCTGTGATGAAGCGTGCGCTGCTGGACCAGCTGGACACTCTGGTCTCCTTTGACCTGCCGCCGTCGCTGGTCGAGGCCGAAGCCAAGCAGATCGCGCATCAGCTGTGGCACGAGGACAACCCGGAAGTCGAAGGCCACGATCACCCCGAGATCGAAACCACCGACGAGCACAACACCCTGGCCGAGCGCCGCGTGCGCCTGGGCCTGCTGCTGGCCGAGCTGGGCCAGAAAGCCGAAGTCGAAGTGACCGACGCCGAAATGACCCAGGCGATCATGGCGCAGGCGCGTCAGTATCCGGGCCAGGAACGCCAGTTCTTTGAATTCATCCAGCAGAACGCTCAGATGCAGCAGCAGCTGCGCGCGCCGCTGTTTGAAGACAAGGTTGTCGACCACATCGTCGAGCAGGCGAAGGTTACGGAGAAAGAAGTCTCCAAGGACGATCTGCAGAAAGCTGTCGAGGCGCTGGACGAGGAGTAATCCTCTCTGCCGACCGCGTTACGGAAAGGCCGCCTTTGGGGCGGCCTTTTTCGTTGCGGCCGGCCTTACAGAACAACCCGGTCCTGCAGCCAAAACAAGGACGGATAGGCGGCCAGCCAGATCCAGAAGAACCGGTTCAGCCCGAACAGGCAGGCATTGGCCAGATGGAACAGCGCGGCGGTGAACAGCGCCAGCACCAGTGCCTCGCGGCTGAACAGGGCCAGCGGAAACAGCACCTCGAACGACATCACGGCCCAGCCCATGGCCCACAGCAGCCGCGGGCGGTCCGCCAGCCCGCGCAGGTCCTCGCTGACCGGGTAGGCGGAGAAGCGGAAAACGTCCTGAAGCGCGCGGCCGGAACGCCACTCGGGGTTCACGATCTTCACCTGGCCGGAAATGAAGTAGCAAATCACCAGCTGCCCGGCGAGATAGGCGAATGCGTATTCCTGCCACTGTTCGGAGGGCAGCCAGCGGGCCGCAGTAAGGCAGCAAAGAACCAGAAGGCTCATCTTGTCGCTGCCGCCGTTATACGGGCCTTGGAACCGCTGCAGGATCATGAGGCCAAGTCCGAGCAGTCCCAGCAGCATCCAAGGCGTGGCAATGCCGAACAGCAGGAACCCGGACAATACCAGGCGGGGCCCGTAAATCACTTGTTCATTCCGGAAGCCCGCCAGATGTTCGGCGCTTTGCTGCAGAAAAGCGAACGCCAGCAGGATCTCGGTCATGCGCAAGGCCAACTCCAGGCTCATGCAAATGCCATCCCGGCAATCAGAAACGGGTCGGATAGGTAGGTGACAGCCTTGACCAGCTGGCCATCCTCGGCACGGTCGGTAAAAACCAGCCGGAACTGCAGATAGGGCAGCCGGGCAGCGGGCGGCAATGTGCGCTCCAGCTCGGCGGTGATGCGGCGCAGGATTTCCTGCTGGCTGTGGCCGGATGGCGCCAGCGTCAGCCGTTCCGCGCAGCTGACCAGGAACAGGTTTTCGTTCCAGCGCGGGTTCCACAGCATCCGGCAGGCCATTGCCCAGGGCGCCAGGTGCTGCGGGCGCGGCCGGAATTCATGCCATTGGGCTGGCGTGCTGGCGGCATTGGCAAGCATGGCCCATTCCACCCGCGGCGACGGGTCCACCGATTTGAAGAAACGCCAGGACGGCATCAATGCGGGCAGCAAGAGGTTCAGCAAGGACAGCATGGCGCCAGTAAAACGGAGGACCGTTAGAATTCTGCTAAAATTCCCGCTGTTTTACAGCGCAAATCTCCCGCCCGTCCTTGATGCCTTTCTGCGAAAAGCACCGCGTCCCGTTGGGCCGGGCAGCGCCCCGCCGGGCGCTGCGGCCGCCTGCGGCGCCTGGAGATCAGGGGCGCAGGCCGGTTTCCTTGAGCATGCCGCGGCGCTTGGCCTCGTGGTAATAGCCGCGCGAGTAATGTTTGACGGCCTGGTCCTGGCTGCCGTCGGAGATCAGCCAGGCGCCGCGCAGATATTTCACGGAAAATTGCAGGTTGGTGTCCGCATCCAGCAGGTCCTGGGGCTTGCCCCTGAACCCCATCGAGCGCGCGGTGGCAGGAAGGATCTGCAGCAACCCGTAATAGGGCCGGTTCACCGCATGGGGCCGGTGAGTGCTTTCGCGCACAGCCAGCCGATGCACCAGGCTGCGCGGCACCTCGTAATGATCGGCCCAATAATTGATCTTTTGCCGCAGTTCGGGCGTTTCATTGGGGTAGAGCGGCGGCGTGTGCCGTACCGGCTTGGGCGGTGAGGCCGTGCCTGCGCAAGCCGCCAGACTTGCGGCGGCAAAAAAGGAAATCAAAAGGTTCCGGCGCGTCATGCAGCCTCCGAAAATAGGGTGTTTACACCCAGCTTAACTGCGTCGCAGCAGGCTGCAACGGCGCCCTGCCGCCGCCATGCTGCAACCGGCAGGGAACCGCCAATCCGGCAGAGGTTCTACGGCGCAACCAAGCCTGCGCTGAACACTCCCGACTGGATCAAACTTTAATGATTAGACATTTGTTAAATATGGTTTCCTACTACATATTGAGTATGCGCATTGAGGCAGAAACAACCCTCAGGGCAGTTAGCCCCTCACGCCTGTGGGGCTGCTGACCAAATCGGGCAGAGGGGACCGCGGCTGTTTCCCAACTTTTCCGCGGTCCCTATAAGCGCCGGGTTCTATCTGAAACACCCGTTCACCCCAGCTGACGCACGACGCGCCGGTCCCGAATGGCCGCGGTTCTTCCTGCTGTTGGTGTTCACCAAGTACAGGCTAGGCTGCACTCAATGCCAACCGTGCCGTCTGCCGCTCCGAATGCCCCGCGGATGACAGCGCCTGCATCAGGTTTTGCTTTGCCCGGCGTCTTGCCGTCTTTCAGCGCCAACCAGGCGGCGCTGGTACATGATCGCGCCAAACCGGGCAGCATCAGGCCCGCGCACAGGCGTGCGTCGTTGCTGCGATCTACAGGATCTTGACCTGTCAGCCTGGCGGCATTCCAGAGCATGTCCCGCCGGACCGGGATCTGTCCTGAGAAGGGGGCTGCCCAGCAGACCCCGAAGGCGTGAATAGCCCGTTTCCAGGTTTAATCATCCCCTGCGGCACCGGGTCGGAAATCGCCTCGGTTTTGAAGACCGGTGTGTCGAATCTGTGCCCGCGCAGCAACCGGAACAACAGCCGGCGGCGCAAGGCCAGCTCCTCTTGCTCCAATGATTTTTCCATATCACGGCCCCGTTTTTATCCTTCTCCCGGCACCATCCTGCCAAAGGAAGGCAAACGGGAGGTTTATGGGGGAGGTGTATGTTCCTACAACTTAGGACATCTTTTCAAACTGTTAAGATAACAAAGAAAAGGCCGCTCAATCGAGCGGCCTTTTCCCTGTTTCGCTGATCCGGTTGGATCAGTTGGTTTCTTCGCCAGCGGCGTCAGCAACCGGCGCGTCGTCGTCGTCAGACGCGGCGGACCCGATATCGTCGAACAGTTCCGAGATCTCGTATTCAGCAGCGGCTTCCTCTTCGGCGGCCAGCTCCTGGATCGATTTACCGGATGCCTGCAGTTCGGCTTCTTCAACCGAGCGGGCAACGTTCAGATTGATGACGGCTTCGACTTCCGGGTGCAGGCGCACGGAGACAGAATGCAGGCCGAGGTATTTGATCGGAGCGATCAGGGCGACCTGTTTCTTGTCAACGGTGAAGCCGTCCGCAGTTGCGGCATCGGCTGCATCGCGCGGGGTGACCGAGCCGTACAGCGCGCCCGCGTCCGATGCGGAGCGAATCACGATGAACTGCTGGCCGTCCAGCTTTGCTGCCAGAGCTTCGGCCTCTTTTTTGGTTTCCAGGTTGCGCGCTTCGAGCTGCGCTTTCTGGTCCTCAAAAGAGGCGATGTTGGCCTCAGAGGCGGTTTTCGCCTTGCCCTGCGGCAGCAGGAAGTTGCGGGCGAACCCGGGCTTCACGTCAACGACGTCGCCCATCTGGCCCAGCTTTGCAACGCGCTCAAGAAGGATAACTTGCATGTGCTTATCTCCTTACTTCACGGCGTAGGGCAGCAGGGCGAGGAAGCGGGCGCGCTTGATCGCACGGGCCAGCTCACGCTGCTTCTTGGCCGAAACGGCGGTGATGCGCGACGGTACGATCTTGCCGCGCTCGGAAATGTAGCGCTGCAGAAGACGGGTGTCTTTGTAGTCGATCGCCGGTGCGTTGTCGCCCGAGAAGGGGCACACTTTGCGGCGGCGGAAAAACGGTTTGGCTGCCATGGTTTAGCGTCCTTTTCTCAAGCTAAGATCAGCGGCGCTCGCGACGGGTGTCGCGTTCATCGCGTTTCTGCATCTGGACCGAGGGGCCTTCCTTGTGCTCGTCGACCTTGATGGTCAGGACGCGCATCACGTCGTCATGCAGACGCATCAGGCGTTCCATTTCCTGAACGGCGCCGGCAGAGGCGTCAGTCTTCAGGAAGGAGTAATGCCCCTTGCGGTTCTTGTTGATCTTGTAGGCCATCGTTTTGACGCCCCAGTACTCCTGCTCGACCAGCTTGCCGCCGTTGTCGGACAGAACAGCACCGAAATGTTCGATGAGGCCTTCAGCTTGCGAGTTGGACAGGTCCTGACGCGCAATCATGACATGCTCATAGAGTGGCATGCGAACTCCTGTTTGTGTCTAGGCGCATTTCATAGAACGGGCATCAAAGCTTCCGCTGCCCGGTCACGAGAGGCTGCGCGGATCGAAAATGTCGCGGAAGCAGGGCCTCCTATACAGGCTGCGGCTGAAAGAGCAAGGCAAAAGGGCGGTTTCACGCCGCCGGCCGCTGCCGCCGCTGCAATACCGCAAGCCCGCCGTATTGATGCCCCAAAACCGGCCTTCACTGATTGACGAAGCCTTAACGCGGAGAGCAGCCGCGGCGCCGGGGCATCCGGCAGGGGCAGCTTAAGAAGGGCCAGCTTCAGAAAGGGCAGTCCAATGGCAGTGACAGATCAAACCCCGCCGCAGTTAACCCGCGCCCCGGTGGCCAATGCTTTTGGCGCTGTGGCACGCGCGGTGCCGCTGAGCTTGCGGCTGGAGGCAAACTGGAAGCTGCGCGTTGCTCTGCTGCGGGTGCTGGGGGCGGCAATGATCCTCAGCTCCACCGGGCTGTGGCTGGTTCCGGGCGCTGGCGCTGATCCGGACATGAACCTGATCCGGATCGGTATTTCGGTGGTGTTTCTGCTGATCGGGCTGGTGCTGATGACGGCGCATGACGCCGGCAACCGGCCCGAGGCGTGCTTTGATCCGGTACGCCGCGAGCTGCGGGTGCTGCAAGCCGGCAGCCGGGGCAGCCCGCGCACTGTTCTGCGCCGCAGCTATGACACCCTGGGCGGGGCGCGGCTGACGGCGGTGTCGGTGCAATTGTATGAAACAGACGGCAGCCTGCTGATCGAGCTGCCCATCGGTTCCGCCGCAATGCGCAGCCAACTGCGCGACCAGCTCAGCGGTGCGGTGCGGATCCTGACCTGACTTCACGTTTGCGCGAGGAAAATCCGCCGGCCTGCCCGGCGGGTTTTGTGTTCGCCGGTTCACAGGTAATGTTGGTTTTTGCGGGCTTCCCTTTTGGGGGCGTGCGCCGCATCTGTTGCCTCATGATTTATTCTGACGGAGCTTTTCCCATGAAAACGACCCTGATTGCTGCCGCTCTGGCTGCTGCTGCTGCAACCGGCGCTGCCGCCGCCCCGGAAAAATACGTGCTGGATTCCAGCCACAGCCAGATCTTGTTTGATTACAACCACCTGGGCTACTCGACCACCTACGGCCTGTTCTCCGGCTTTGAAGGCGAGATCATGTTCGACCAGGAAGATCCGGCAGCCTCCAGTGTTTCGGTGTCCATGCCGCTCAGCATGATGTTCACCGGCTGGCAGGCCCGTTTCGACCACTTCATGACCAAGGATTTCTTTGACGCAACCGAAGACGAAACTGTCAGCTTCACTTCCACCGCAATCGAAGTGACCGGTGAAAACACCGCGAAGATCAGCGGTGATCTGACCCTGAACGGCGTGACCAAACCGGTGGTGCTGGACGCCAAGCTGAACCAGGCCGGCGACCACCCGATGGCGAAAAAGCCCTGGGCCGGTTTCGACGCAACCGCCTCGGTTCTGCGTTCGGATTATAACCTGGGTCAGTTCGCCCCCTTCATCAGCGACGAGGTGAACATCAAGATCTCGATCGAAGCAATGAAGGCCGACAGCTAAGTTAAGCCTCAGCCTCTGCTTTGAAAGAATTGCCGCCAGCTCCTCCGGGGTTGGCGGTTTTTTGCTGCCCGGCCACCACCCCGTCTTCTCGCCCGGATACAGATCCGGCGTTGGAACCGGCGCCGCCCCCTCGCCAAAGCGTGACAGAAGTTCATTGGTGTTCTCCTGGCGGCTGCGGCAGGCTGTAACCGCCCCCTCCGGCCGCTTAAGAAAGGAGGCATCATGTTTCGCCTAGGCTACATCCTATCAGCCGGTGCAGCATTGGCCCTCGCTGCCAATCTGGCGTTCACAACGCCTGTTGCCGCTCATGATTCAGGCCGTGATACGGCCCGCGCCATTGCCGGGCTGATTGCTCTGGGTCTTATTGCCAAGAACCTGAATGACCGTAATGACCGCCACCGCGGTTACACGCATTCCTATCAGCCGCGCACCTACTACCGGCCCCATCGCGGCCGCGGCCATTATGCGGGCCGCCACAGGAACCATGACCGCGGCATACACCGCCACCGGACACGCCACGGCGGCTATTACCGGCACCGTCACTGACATCCGGATGCGGTAAAACCTGTTGCGCAGAAACAGACCGGCTGAAGCGGCACAGCGCCGCGTGTCAGCGCGGCGCCCGGCCCAAGCCTGCCAGGGGGATCAGCCCGCTGATCACCCGCAGCCGCGGGAGGGCTCCGGCCCCGGATCAGCCGGCGCCCGGATCACTCCGCCCGCTTGGCCACCAGCTCCACCGGCACCTCTACGGCAAACCCCAGCGAAGTTTCATCCGGCAGGCTTTTTCCGATCCCGAAATCGAGCCGGTTCAGCGTCAGCGTTCCGGCCATCATTGCCGTGTCTCCCTGCAGGTCCAGGCTGAAGGGCAGGGTGGCCGGCACCGTCTGTCCCTTGATGGTCAGGGTACCCGCCGCCTGATATCCTGCGGCCAGCTTTTCGATATCCGCCTTGAACAGGGCAGTTGGGAAATTCGCGCTGTCAAAGTAATCGGCGCCCATCGCCTGACCGGCAACCGATCCCAATTCCAGAGACGGGATCGACACTGTCACCTCCACATCACCTGCCGGACCCGGGGCCGCGGGGTCCTCAAAGTTGATCACCGCAGCCCACTCGCTGAAACTGCCCGAAATGACGCTGCCCATCTGGGTGACGGACAGGCCCAAAGTGCCGGACTGCACCGCCCAACCGCCCCCGGCCGCAGGGTCCACTGCCACAACAGGAGCCACGGTGCCTTCCGTGCTGTGATCCTGCGCGTTCCCGTGACTGTGGTCATGACCGCCAAAGACACCAATCACCGCGCCGCCGCCCAGGGCACCGGCCCAGACCGCCAGCGCCGCCAGCAACGGCATCAGGCTGTGGCTTTGCGCGGGTGGCTGCGGCTGATTGCTGCTGCCCGGCAGCATCCGGCGCAACGTGGCGTCGCGGTCAATCACATGATGCTTCAGCGCCCCGGCAATATGCAGGCCCAGGGAAGCGGCCAATGTCCAGACCAGAACCCAATGCAAGCCGCCGAAAAAATCCGCCGCGTGGTCGGACTTTGGCACAAACGGCAGGTTCTGCCCGAACGGCCACCAGATCGGCGCAAAACCGGTGGTCGCGGCGTGATGGATCCATCCCGACAGCGGCACTGCCACCAGCGAGCCGTACAAAAGCCAATGCACCATCTCCGCCGCCAGCGCCTCCGCCTTGCGATCGGGATGCAGCAGGCCGGGTTTCGGCTGGCTCAGCGCCCACAGGATCCGCAGCAGCGCGGTAAAGAACACCGCAACCCCCACTGTCTTATGCAATGAGAACAGCAGCGTTGCCCGTGCAATCACCGCCTGGCTGCCGTCAAACTCCGGGCTTTGGATCTCATGCGCCAGCTCATTGGCGATATACCCCAGCGGAAAGGCCGAGAAAATCAGCAGGGCGGTCAGCCAGTGAAACGTTTTGGCGACATTGCCGTAAGAGGTGAACGTGTTGGCACGGGACATTGGCGCGCTTTTCCTTGTCAAATTCCGGTGGCTCTAACCTAACCGCGGCGGGCTGCGTTGCAACGGCAGGAATTGTCAGCCGGTGCACAGCTTTGGTGCGCAATGTGCGGCTTTGCTTGTACGCAGGGGAAAGGCCCGCTAAATCAGGCAAAACGTTAAAACAGACGAGGTCTTCAATGACGATCGCATTTGTGTTCCCGGGACAGGGTGCCCAGACCATCGGTATGGGCAAGGCGCTGGCCGAGGCTTATCCGGCTGCCAAAGCCATCTTTGACGAGGTGGACGATGCTTTGGGTGAAAGCCTGAGCCAGCTGATCTGGGAGGGCGATATTGAAACCCTGACCCTGACCCAGAACGCGCAGCCCGCGCTGATGGCCACCTCGATGGCCGCCATGCGCGCCTTGGAAGCCGAAGGCGTCACCGTCGGCAAGGCCTCCTTTGTGGCCGGCCATTCCCTGGGCGAATATTCGGCGCTGGCTTCGGCGGGGTCGATTTCGGTGGCTGACACTGCGCGCCTCCTGCGCACCCGCGGTCTCGCCATGCAAAGCGCGGTTCCGGTGGGCGAGGGCGCCATGGCCGCGATCCTGGGCTTGGATCTTGAGGCCGTGCGCGCCGTGGCAGAGGAGGCCGCGCAAGGCGAGGTATGCCAGGCGGCCAACGACAATGACCCGGCCCAGGTGGTGGTCTCCGGAACCAAGGCAGCGGTTGAACGCGCCGCGGTGATCGCCAAGGAGAAGGGTGCCAAACGCGCGGTGATGCTGCCGGTCAGCGCCCCGTTCCACTGCGCCCTGATGCAGCCCGCGGCTGACGCTATGGCTGAAGCGCTGGCTGGTGTGGACATCAAATCCCCGGCCGTGCCGCTGATCGCCAATGTGCGCGCAGACGCAGTGACCAGCCCCGATGAAATCCGCGCCTTGCTGGTGGAGCAGGTGACCGGCTCAGTGCGCTGGCGCGAAAGCGTTCAGGTTATGGCCTCCAATGGTGTGACCGAATTCTGGGAAATCGGTGCGGGCAAAGCCCTGTCCGGCATGATCCGCAAGATTGACCGTGCGCTGGTTTGCCGCCAGGTGGGCGCCCCCGAAGACGCCAAGGCTGCCTCCGAAGCATAAAGGGATTTAGCCGGCGCGCGCCCGTGCCGCGCCGGCCTCTGATATAAAGGACAAGAAAATGTTTGATCTGACTGGCAAGAACGCCCTTGTGACCGGCGCTTCGGGCGGCATCGGCGGCGACATCGCCCGCGCTCTGCATTCCGCAGGCGCCACCGTTGCCCTGTCCGGCACCCGTGAAGAGCCGCTGAAGGCATTGGCCGAGGAACTGGGCGCGCGCGCCCACGTGCTCACCTGCAACCTGTCGGATGCAGAGTCTGTCGAGGCACTGCCGAAACAGGCGGCTGCCGCCATGGGCTCGGTCGACATTCTGGTGAACAACGCGGGCATCACCCGTGACAACCTGTTCATGCGCATGAAAGACGAGGAATGGGAGAGCGTTCTGAACGTGAACCTCACCTCCACCATGCGGCTCTGCCGCGGTGTGTTGCGCGGCATGATGAAGGCGCGCTGGGGCCGCATCATCAACATCTCCTCGGTCGTGGGCGCCACCGGCAACCCGGGCCAGGCCAACTATGCGGCATCTAAGGCCGGCATGGTCGGCATGTCCAAATCGCTGGCCTATGAGATCGCCAATCGCGGCATCACCGTGAACGCGGTGGCGCCGGGTTTTATCGCTACTGCGATGACCGACAAGCTGAACGATAGCCAGAAAGACGCGATCCTGACGCAGATCCCGGCCGGCCGCATGGGGGAATCGAAGGAAATCGCCTCAGCCGTTCTGTACCTGGCCAGCCAGGAAGCGGGTTATGTCACCGGCACCACGCTGCACGTGAATGGCGGCATGGCAATGATCTAGGCCCCGCGCCAACCTGTGCCCTGCAGCCTGTCTGCAGGGATTTTCAATGTCTGCCCCGGCCTGACCGGGCCGCATGAACGGTGCAGGTTTCGCTGCCAAGCAGTTGAAAAGGGACGGATTTGCGAAAAATTTGCTGTGCGCCTCTTGCAAGCACTTGATTACGGGGCCATCTGCACCCTTCATAGCCGCCAGAAGCCGTCTGGCCCTGGCTGCTGTGACCAAGCGAAACCGTTTGCCTTGGCCGCGGTCTATGTTATAGGCGGCGCATATCTGTACTGGTGTTTCCCCAAGGGAGCCGCCGCACTGTCCCCGCCCGGCGGGGATACCAACGCCCGCTCCGGGCAATAACCACGCCGCCCGAACGGGCAAGGGCAGAACTGGGCAGAGTGCCCTGAAAGACGAGGAATAGACATGAGCGACGTCGCAGACCGCGTAAAAAAGATCGTTGTTGAGCACCTGGGTGTAGAAGAAGACAAGGTCACCGAAAACGCTTCCTTCATTGACGATCTGGGCGCAGACAGCCTGGACACCGTGGAACTGGTGATGGCGTTTGAAGAAGAGTTCGGCATCGAGATCCCGGACGACGCAGCCGAAACCATCCAGACCTTCGGCGACGCGGTCAAATTCATCTCCGAAGCGTCCTAAGCCACGCTTCCGGAGAACCGGACCCAGCGGCGTCTTCCCATCGGGGAAGGCGCCGTTTTCGTTTGTCCGGCTGGGTCCTGATTCCCATTTTTCCGGAAATATTGCGGGGTGTTTGTTTGCGCTATCAAGCGGTGGCTCCGCTGCGCCGCAATTGTTCCATAAATCGTCATGATACGGCATTCCGGCGGCGGCGTTCCGTGCTAATCTCTGTGCAAGAGGCAAAACTTAGGAGATAGGCATCATGATGATTTACCCCACTATGGAGATTCAGAACGGCCGCTGCGTGAGCCTCGAAAAGGGCCGCCTGGATGAGCCGATGATCTGGCATGTGGATCCGGTGGAAACCGCCAAGAGCTTTGCGGCCGCCGGGGCGGAATGGATGCATGTGACCGACTTCAACGCAATTGAAGGCGATCACTGCAACGAGGAGCTGATCTGCGACATCATCCGCGGCGCCGGCATTCCGGTGCAGCTGGGCGGCGGTATCCGCTCGCGCGAGCATGCCGAGCATTGGATTGACAAAGGCGCAGGGCGTATCGTGATCGGCACGCTGGCCGCGCGCGATCCGCAGCTGGTTCAGGAACTGGCCAAACACCACCCGGACCAGATCGTGCTGGCCGTGGATGTATACCAGGGCCAGGTGATGACCGATGGCTGGCGCCAGTCCGGCGCAATCTCGCCCGAGGACTTTATCGCGGCGTTTGATTCCGCGCCGCTGGCGGGAATCATTGTCACCGATATCGACAGTGACATGTCGGATCTCGAAGCTCAGCTTGGCCTGATTTCCGCCCTCGCTGAAAAGTCCCGCACGCCGGTGATCGCCAATGGCGTTGTACGCAGCTCGGATGATGTTTCGCGCCTGAAATACATCTACAATATTTCCGGTGCGATGATTGGCCGGGCGCTGTTCCGCAAAACAGTGACTGTCGAGGAAGTTCTGGAAGTGGCCCGGCCCGAACCCGAGCCGGTAGCCGAGTTCCAATAAATCAATGCCTGCGGATTTTGGTCCGCAGGCGTTTTTTTGCCCCAGTTGCGGCCATCCCCCGAGGCGCGCGGAACTGAAGGCAGGGATCCGGACGGCCGGCAGCACGCTGCTGGATCATGCTTCCTTGGCGGCGGGTTCCGGTTGTTCCTGATCCTGTTGATTTGAGTTGAGCAAGGCTTTCAAATCGGCACGCAGCAGTTTAGCGTTGAATTTGATGCCGAAATAGTCGGCGTTTTGCCACAGAATCTGCGCGTCAAAAGACGCCACACCGGGCACCGAGGCGATGACACCCTCTTTGATATTGAACGGCGGTTCACGCGGTTCCTGCGGTTGCTCCAGTACCCGGATTTTTGCACCCACCCGGCTGATGTCCACAATTTTTGCAGGGAACCGGCGCTGGCGGCAGTGCAGGGTGCACGGCAAAGAGCAATGGTAACGGCGCCTTAGCCGCAAGCGTTTGCGCGTGACCCGCTCTGCCAAAAACAGGCCGGCGCCGCAGAGAAGCAGAGCTAAGAGAGAACTGGCAATAGCGGTCTTCCGCCGGTACGGCAGCAATGGGCCGAGGCTTGCCTGTGCCTGACCGGTTTGCATATCTTTCGGTACGAAATCGCAGGGCAAAGAGACGATCTGTCTGGATAAATCCTCCAGCAAGGCCCGTGCGCCCAGCCGCCGCGCACTGACTTCCGCCCGTTCCCGTCCATGGATGCGGTATACTTCGAGAAGGCCTTTTTGTTGTGTAATCAACCTCATGGCAAGCGGCTCATAGGCCCCCATGCCTGACCTGCGCATCCGCATGCGCAGCGGCACGGCCGGGTGGTCGGCCATCCAGTGGCGCAGCTTCCTGGCCTGGCCGTTCTGTTGCCCGGTCCGCAAATAATCCAGGAACTCACGCATCTCATGCCGCATAAGCGCGAGATCCGATTGCAGCATGCAGGTCGCCCTGGAGGATGCGGCAGCTATGCCTGCACTGCCGCAAACCACTGCCGGGGTAATCGATAGAGCGATAATCAATGGCCAGTGTTTCAAAACAGGACCCTTCCGGTCATGAGAGGAAGTGCAGTCGCGGTGCTGGATGCAGTAGAACCACTCAATGGATAAATGGATACCGTTAACACCCTCTATGCGGGTGTAAAATTCACCGTAAAACCGGCAACACCGTCCGGAATTGCACATCATGGTTTGTGGCATTGACCGGTGATTTTAGAACTGAAAAGACACGCAGTGCGCCTGCTGCCTGGCAAGGCGGTGCGGGACATGCCGGATTCGCGTGTCTTTTCCAGGCGGTTTCATTTGGAAGGGCAGTTGAATTGCACAGTTTTTGTGCTGGACCCGTCGGATCCTTTAGCACGCCGGACGGCTGTTATACTCCGAGCCGCACTTCTTCGCGCAGGCCGTCGCCCTGAAGCGGGAAGGCCTCCAGCAGGCGGTGCAATTGCATGAAGTTGAAATCCTTGGAGAATTGGACGCCGCAATAGCCGGGGGTTTGCCAGCGGACCTGGGCATCCATTGTGTATCCGCCGAAATCGAGTGTCACCCGCCCAGACACTTCGCAAGGGCTGTCGGGGCGCACCTTGGCGCCGGCCCGGCTCAGATCGACCAGATGAGCTTGGACTGTCCGCCCGCCCGCCTGCAAGACGCAAGGCACTGCGCAGGGGTAGCGTTTTGTGCGGCGGATTTTGCGGATGCCGATCCGGTCCAGGAAATACAGCGCACTGCCGCCCAGAACCAGAAACGACAGCCAGGCAATTGCGGCATTTCTGATTTGCTGGCTCTGCCGTGCATCGCCCGCAGCCACGGCAACCAGCTTGCTGCCATTGCCGCTTTCCTTCACCTGGTCGCAGGGCAAAGCTTCGACACGGGTTCCGAATTCCGACGTCAGCACCGGGGTTCCCATATGGCGCGCGGTTTCAAGCGCGGCGGCCCGGCCCTGGCTGGAGAGGATTTTCAGCAGGACCTGCTGCTGCTGTAAAAGCTCCTGCATGCCGGCAGCGACGGATTGAATTCCAACCGCGTTCATCCGCTGCCGCATCGGCGCGGGCGGGTTTGTGCTGATCCAGCTGCGCAGATGCTGCACATAAAAGGCATTCTGGCCGGAGCTGAGATAGGCGAGAAACCCCTTGGACGCCCGGTGCAGGTTCGACAGTTCCTGATGTACAGCGCAACTGGCGGCTGCGCGTTCCGGCAGCAGTCCAATCACCAGTAAAAATGCAGTTAGCGGGAGCCAATTGCGCATGGCGGGGCCGTTCCTTTTTGCCTTTGGACTGAAAGAATGACGTATAAATCCAAATGTGCCGTTAACGCAGGCGGCTTTTTGGGGCTGTCCAGGCTGCACAAGGCGCAGGGCACAGGCAGTAGCCGCAGGGATGCTCCAGAGACCAGAGGCGCCTCGAAACTAAGTTTCCGCCGGCCTTGGATTTGATTTTCCAGTGGCGGAAATTTGCCGGTCTCTGGCGGCTGGCCGGTGTCTGGATCTGAACCGCGGCCGGCAATGCCGGGACAGCAACATGGAAACCGGCGGGGCAGGGGCGGCAAATAAGTCAGGGCCGGACGGCCGGTGAAACGAGCATAAGCAATGTGCTGTCAGCATAGCTGGGAGAAAAAGACGGGCTGGAGGAAAATTGGCCCAGACCTCCAGCCCGGTTTTGGCAATCCACGAGGACGGATGCCGAGTTCTGTCATCATCGCTCCATCAACCTAAGGGGTATTAGTTAACAATAAACTCCACTCCCGCAATTTCTCCGTGAAATGCACAGTGCGCGCGGCGGCACTGGAGATCAGCCCGCTCTTGCACCCAGCCGCCATTCCAAGCTATTTGAACGGACGGATTGCCGAGGCAAAGGAGAGCAAGGAATGCGTCGAGTAGTTGTCACCGGACTGGGCCTGGTCACCCCGCTGGCCAGCGGAGTCGAAGAAACCTGGTCCCGGTTGCTGGACGGCCAGTCGGGCGCGGGCCCGATCACCCTGTTTGACGCCGAAGCCAGCGGTGTATCCACCACATATGCCTGTGAGGTGCCGCGCGGCGATGGCTCCGAGGGAACATTCAACGCGGATGACTGGGTCATCAAGAAAGACCAGAAGAAGATAGACGACTTCATTCTTTATGGCATCGCTGCTGCGGATATGGCTGTGCGGGACGCCGGCTGGAGGCCCGAGGATGAAGAAAGCCGCCTGCGTACCGGCGTGATGATCGGTTCTGGTATTGGCGGGTTGTCGTCGATTGCGGACACCGCCGTGATGATCAAGGAAAAAGGCCCCCGCCGGGTGTCCCCATTCTTTATCCCCGGTGCGCTGATCAACCTGATCTCGGGACAGGTGTCGATCCGCTTTGGCTTCAAGGGTCCGAACCATTCGGTTGTGACCGCCTGTTCGACCGGCGCCCACGCCATCGGCGATGCGGCGCGGCTGATTAAATCCGGCGACGCCGACGTGATGATCGCAGGCGGCGCCGAGGCGGCGATCTGCGAAATCGGTATTGCCGGTTTCAACGCCTGCAAAGCGCTGTCCACCAAACGCGCCGACGACCCTAAAGCGGCCTCGCGCCCCTATGACGCCGACCGCGACGGTTTTGTCATGGGCGAGGGTGCCGGCATCGTTGTGCTGGAAGACTACGAGCACGCCAAGGCCCGCGGCGCCAAGATCTATGCCGAGGTGCTGGGCTATGGCATGTCGGGCGACGCCTACCACATCACCGCGCCGTCCGAGAATGGCGAAGGCGGCGAACGCTCGATGAGGGCGGCGCTGAAAAACGCGGGCCTGGAGCCGTCCGCCATTGACTATATCAATGCGCATGGCACTTCGACCATGGCCGACACAATTGAGCTGGGTGCGGTTGAACGGCTGTTGGGCGACCACGCCGCCAATGTCACCATGTCTTCGACCAAATCGGCTACCGGCCACCTCTTGGGCGCGGCCGGCGCGATTGAGGCGATCTTCTCGATCCTGGCGATCCGCGATCAGGTTGCACCGCCGACCATCAATCTGGACAACCCCGCCATCGAAAGCCAAGTGGATCTGGCCCCCAACGCCAAACGTGAGCGTAAGGTTGAGATTGCGCTGTCGAACTCCTTTGGGTTTGGCGGCACCAATGCCTCGGTGATCTTCGGAAAGGCCGGCTGATGTGGCGCAGCCTCGCCTCCAACATGCTGACAGTGCTCATTGCGGCTTTGTTCCTGCTGGGCGGCCTGATTCTGTGGGGCAAATCGCAATACACCGCTGAAGGCCCGCTGGAGACAGCGATCTGCCTGCGCGTCGAGCGGGGCTCGAACATGGCACGGGTCAGCCGCGATCTGGAAACCCAGGGCGCGGTTGCCTCCGCCGCCATCTTCCGCCTCGGCGCCAAATACAGCGAGAAGACCGGCCAGCTGAAGGCCGGCAGCTTCCTGCTGGAACCGGGCTCCTCGATGGAGCGGATCATCGACGGGATCACCCATTCAGGCGCCTCCACCTGCGGCACCGAGATTGTCTACCGCGTCGGCGTGACCCGTACCCAGACCGTGGTGCGCGAATTGGATCCGGCGACCAATAAATTCGAGGAAAAGGCCGCCTTCATCCTCGGCGAAGGGGAGGTTCCTGCTGCCTACACTGAGACCCGCCAGGAGGCCGACACCCGTTACCGGATTGCGCTGGCCGAAGGCGTGACCAGCTGGCAGGTGGTTGAGGCGCTTAAGGCGATGGATGTGCTGAACGGCGCCCCCGGCGAACGTCCGGGGGAGGGCCTCCTGGCGCCCGACAGCTATGAGGTCACCACCGGCACAGACCGTGCCGCCGTTCTGGCTGAGATGCAGGAGCGCCAGCAGCTGCGCATTAACGCCGCCTGGGAAAGCCGGTCCGCAGATGCTGCGGTCGGCAGCCCCGAAGAAATGCTGGTCCTTGCCTCGATCATCGAGAAGGAGACCGGCGTGGCCTCTGAACGCGGCGTAGTCTCCTCGGTCTTCACCAACCGCCTGAACCGCGGCATGCGGCTGCAGACGGACCCGACGGTGATCTACGGCGTCACCAAGGGCGAAGGTGTCCTGGGCCGTGGTCTGCGTCAAAGCGAGCTGCGCAAGGCCACCCCCTGGAACACCTATGTGATCGAAGGCCTGCCGCCGACCCCGATCGCCAACCCCGGCATGGAAAGCCTGGAGGCCGCGGTGAACCCTGAAGCCACGGATTATGTGTTCTTTGTTGCCGATGGCACCGGCGGCCATGCGTTCGCCGAAACGCTGGACGAACACAACAGGAATGTGGCCAAATGGCGCGAGATCGAAGCCCAGCAGCAGAACAACTGAGGCTGATGCCAGGGCCGGAATTCGCACCGGAAAACAGTCTGCGGTGAGATATCCAGTAGCAGGAAGGGCGCCCTTGAGGCGCCCTTTTTGATGCAAGCCTTGGGGCCGCCCCCAAGTCAGGCCGGCGTCACGTGTAGATACAGATGTAGAAATTTGTCCCGCTCTGGTAACCGCCGCATTTATCATAGAATTCAATGGTCGCCTTGACGGTTTTTCCAGCCAACGCGCTGAACTGCGTGCTTAGGTCCACTGGCTGCATCGGCGTCACCACACCGGAACAGCCATTGCTGTAGTCATGTGAATATGTGGCGGTGTTTTCCGGATCGCTTTGGTCCGTCATGGTCAGTTTGACCACATCGTCAACGGATGTCTGGCCTTCGCCGCTGGGGCCGCCGGACATCACAATTGTGGCGTTTGCCGGAATGTTCACATAGTGGAGTGTGGCATCATAAAAGATCTTTCCGGCATCCCCCTGGACAGGTGCCGATTCCTGCGCGGTGGCGATCTGGTGATTGGTCCAACCCATGTGCGGTTCCTCGTTATCAAAAATGACGTTGCTGCACTGCGTCGTGCAGGGTCGACGCTACAATCCTGGATTGCATTTCGAAAAGGGTGATTTTGCGAAAGATGCACATCATTTAAATCACCTCCGATTTATGGGCATCCGCCTATGCAATCTTCGTTTACAGGGGCTTGGCCTGCTTTGCCGAAAGATGTGTGCCGCCCGCGTTTGCGGCAGCCCGTTGCGCACCCACCGTACGCATGCCTCGCCATATCCCTTGACTTTTCTGGTTGAATACCGTAAAGGTTGTATTGCAGCTGGAAGAAACAAGGACGGCCCCGGACTCCTCCGCCGGTGGCCGCCGTTCTTTCTCTTGTGCGGACAAAAAACGCATGAGGCAGACAAATTCATGACAGATCACCCAACAGACCAGGACGGCGCCGCTGTGCTGACGCGGCAAGTGCATTACACCGCCGATCTCCTGCGATCCCTGCAGGAGAGCATCCACCGCCTGCGCAACGAGGCGGAGGAGCTGCGCGAGCAGCTCGACGCGGAAGGCGCCGACGAAGTGACCGGCGCCAAAAGCCAGATCAGCAAACTGGAACAGCTGATCCGCGATTGCCAGAAAGTGGAGAGACTCCTTGCAGAACAAAGCACAGAATTCGCCCGCATGCTCAAATCCGAACATGAACTCGATCTCGTCGCGGCACGCGCAGCTGTCGAGCGCGGACTTTCTGGCCTGCGTTCCGCTCTCGCTCCAGAACTGGTTCTTGAATGAGCTGGAGCGCAAAGCACTCTGCGCGCTGCCGCATCTCTTTGATTTCTGGGCGCTGGACCACCAGCGGCCGCCGCCGGGCGGCTGGCGTGCCTGGGTGATCCTGGGCGGCCGCGGTGCCGGCAAGACAAGGGCAGGGGCCGAATGGATCCGCACCCTTGCCGAAGGGCCGCGCCCGCACGATCCCGGGACCGCCCGCCGCATTGCGCTGGTGGCGGAAACCTATGACCAGGTGCGTGACGTGATGATCCATGGCGACAGCGGCATTCTGGCCTGTTCGCCGCCCGACCGCCGCCCCAAATGGAAAGCCTCCGAACGCAAGCTGATCTGGCCCAACGGCGCCGAGGCGCAAGCGTTTTCCGCCCACGACCCCGAGGCCCTGCGCGGACCGCAATTCGATGCCGCCTGGGCAGATGAACTGGCCAAGTGGAAAAAGGGGCAGGAGTGCTGGGACATGCTGCAGTTTGCCTTGCGGCTGGGCCAGGACCCGCGCGTCTGTGTCACCACCACGCCGCGCAATGCGCCGGTGCTGAAACGGCTTCTGGCCGCCCCCAGCACCGTGCAGACCCACGCCGCGACCGAGGCCAACCGTGCCAATCTGGCACCGTCCTTTCTGGAGGAGGTGCGCGCGCGTTATGCCGGCACCCGTCTGGGGCGGCAGGAACTGGACGGGGTAATGCTGACCGATGTGCAGGGGGCGCTCTGGACAAACGCAGCGCTGGTCGCTGCGCAGGTGGCAGAGGCACCGCCGCTCGACCGGGTGGTGGTGGCGGTGGATCCAGCGGTCAGTTCGGGGAAGTCCTCGGACGCCTGCGGCATTGTGGTGGCAGGTGCCGTCACCCAGGGCCCGCCGCAGGACTGGCGCGCCTATGTTCTGGCCGATTCCACCGTGCAGGGCGTCGGGCCGCTGGCCTGGGCCCAGGCCGCAATTGCCGCCCGCGATACCCATGGCGCCGACCGGGTTGTGGCCGAGGTCAATCAGGGCGGTGCCTTGGTGGAGACCGTGCTGCGCCAGGCCGACCCCATGGTGCCGTTCCGCGCCTTGCACGCAAGCAAAGGCAAGTCCGCCCGCGCCGAACCCGCTGCCGCGCTGTATGAGCAGGGCCGCGTCAAACACCTGCCGGGGCTGGGAGAGCTGGAGGACCAGATGTGCCTGATGACCCCGCAAGGTTACCGCGGCAGCGGCTCGCCCGACCGGCTGGATGCGCTGGTCTGGGCCTTGCATGAGCTGATCATTCATCCAGCGGCGAAACTGCAGCTGCCGCAGGTGCGGGTCTTGTAGACGAAGCCCCGCCGCAGGCTGGGGGAACTGCGGCAATGAAAGACCAGGAAATGGCAGCGTGCAACGTTGCCATTTTCAATTTTTACAATGGGTTACATCAAGGTGTTGCGCCCCCTGCGTACGCACCGCTGGCCAAATCTTCAGGCCTCTCTGTCATTAATCATCCTCAGCAAAGGCGCAACAGGCCCTTCGGCACAGAACGCCAGAAACAGCAACCATGAGGAGCGGACAATGGTCTTTGACCTGCTGCGGCGCAACAAGCCCGAAACCCCGGAAACCGCCCTGGAACAGAAGGCCAGCCAGACCGCCCGCGTGGTCTCCTGGCAGGGCGCAGGCCGCACCGCCTGGAGCCCGCGCGACAGCGTCTCCCTGACCCGCAGCGGTTTTGCCGGCAATCCGGTCGGTCACCGGGTGATCCGTATGATCGCCGAGGCCGCCGCCGCTGTGCCGCTGGTGCTGCAGGACAGCCGCCAGCGCTATGACAGCCACCCCTGGCTGGCGCTTCTGGCCCGCCCCAACCCGGCGCAGGGCCAGGCCGAACTGCTGGAGGCGCTGTATGGCCATCTCCTGCTGTCCGGCAACGCCTACATTGAGGCGGTGACGGCAGAGAACAGCGCCCCGGCAGAGCTGCATGTGTTGCGCTCCGACCGGATGAACGTGGTGCCGGGGCCGGACGGTTGGCCCGCAGGTTTTGATTATGTGGTGGGCGGGCGCAAGCACCGCTTTGCCAGTGATCCTGTGCAATCCCCGATCTGCCACATCAAAAGCTTCCACCCGCAGGACGACCACTATGGCCTTTCATCCCTGCAATCGGCGGCAATGGCGATAGATGTGCACAACGCCGCCTCCCGCTGGTCCAAGGCGCTGCTGGACAACGCGGCCCGTCCCTCCGGTGCGCTGGTCTGGACAGGCTCGGATGGCCATGGCCGCATGTCCGAGGAACAATTCCGTATCCTAAGTGACGAGATTCAATCAAACTTTCAGGGTGCCAAGAATGCCGGCCGTCCGATGGTTCTGGAAGGCGGCCTGGACTGGAAGCCAATGGGCTTTTCGCCCTCCGACATGGAATTCCAGAAAACCAAGGACACCGCCGCCCGCGAGATTGCGCTGGCATTCGGGGTGCCGCCGATGCTGCTCGGCATTCCCGGCGATGCAACCTACGCCAATTATCAAGAGGCCCACCGCGCCTTTTACCGGCTGACCGTGCTGCCCTTGGCGGCCAAGGTCACCGCCGCGCTGGCCGATTGGCTGACCGGCTGGACCGGCGAGGCGCTGACCCTGAAACCCGACCTTGATCAATTGCCCGCCTTGGCGGCCGAGCGCGAGGCGCAGTGGCGCCGGGTGTCTGGCGCGGATTTCCTCAGCACCGCGGAAAAGCGGCAGCTGCTGGGTTTGCCCGCAGAAGCCGCCGCCGCGCCGCAAGCGGGGGGCGGACAGGATGACTGAGCACCCGATGCATGCATTCGATTGTTCCCCTGGATTGCGCCTGTCCGCCCATGAGCGGGTCGCCCAGATCCAAAACGAGGCGGTGAACCGCCGGCTCGACCGGATCGAACAAATGATGGAACGGCTGGAGAAACGCCTCTGGCTCACCGTCTACGGCGTTGCCGCGGTGATCCTGGCGCAGGCCTTTCAATCCTTCTTGACGGTTCAACTGCCGTAACAACAACAACTTGCGAGGCAAATATCATGCAGGGACCACCCCGGCTTGAACATAAATTCGCACGCTTCGGCGAGGACCTCTCGCTGAAGGACGCAACAGAAATCAGCGGCTACGCCAGCCTGTTCGGCCAGACCGACCAGGGCGGCGATGTGGTGATGCGCGGCGCCTATGCCGCTTCGCTGAAGGCGCTTCAGGATCAGGGCCGCACGGTCAAGATGCTGTGGCAGCACGACCCGGCGCAGCCCATCGGCGTCTGGGACGAGGTGCGCGAGGACAAGCGCGGGCTTTACGTCAAGGGCCGCATCCTGACCGCCACTCCCAAGGGCGCCGAAGCCGCCGCGCTGGTCGGGGGCGGCGCCATCGACGGGCTGTCAATCGGCTACCGAACCGTGAAATCCAGCCGCGGCCAGGACGGCACCCGCCATTTGACCGAGGTGGAGCTGTGGGAGGTGTCGCTGGTCACCTTCCCGATGCTGCCCGCAGCGCGGGTGGCGGGCAAATCCTCTGCTCTGGATGCCGAGGCAGACGCATTGCGCGCACTGGCCACAGGCCTGCGCCAGATCACCTGCGGCCTCAAGGCAGGCCGGACATAAAACAGGACACCAATCATGAGCAACCAAGACCTCCCGGACACCTCCGGGGACACAGCGCCCCTGGCCCATGAAGTGAAACAGGCCGTCACCGGCTTTCTTCATGAATTCAAGGGCTTTCAGAACGACGTGCAATCAAGGCTGAAACAGGCAGAAGAGCGAGTGAACATGCTGGACCGTAAGACAATCTCTCAGAACCGCCCCCATCTGGCAGCCAGCCAGGACGCGGGCGTGCCGCATCAAAAGGCGTTCAACGCCTACCTGCGCAGCGGCGACGACGACAGCCTGCGCGGGCTGGAACTGGAGGGCAAGGCGATGTCCACAGCCGTGGGCGGCGACGGCGGCTATCTGGTCGACCCGCAGACCTCGGAAACCGTCAAAGCGGTGCTGAACGCCTCCGCCTCGATCCGCGCCGTCGCTTCCGTGGTGCATGTAGAGGCATCGTCATATGACGTGCTGATCGACCACAGCGAAATGGGGGCCGGCTGGGCCAATGAAACCGGCCCGGCGGCAGAGACCTCCACCGGCACTATCGACCGCATCTCGATCCCGCTGCACGAACTGAGCGCGTTGCCCAAGGCTTCGCAGCGGCTGCTGGATGACAGCGCCTTTGATATCGAGGGCTGGCTGGCAGGCCGCATTGCCGACAAATTCTCCCGGTCCGAGGCCGACGCCTTTATCAACGGCGACGGCGTCGATAAGCCCCGCGGTTTCCTTGATTATACCGTGGCTGAAAATGACATCTGGACCTGGGGCAGCATCGGCTACAAGGCGACCGGCGTGGACGGTGAGATCGGCAACGGCGACGCGATCATCGACCTGGTCTATGCGCTGGGGGCGGAATACCGCGCCAATGCCACCTTCATTCTGAACTCCAAGACTGCGGGAATGCTGCGGAAACTGAAAGACGCCGATGGCCGCTTCCTGTGGTCCGACGGCCTGGCCGCGGGTGAACCTGCACGCCTGATGGGCTACCCGGTGCTGATCGCCGAGGACATGCCGGATCCGGCCGCCAACAGTTACCCGATTGCATTCGGCGACTTCCGCGCGGGCTACACGATTGCCGAACGCCCGGATCTGCGGGTGCTGCGCGACCCGTTCAGCGCCAAGCCGCATGTGCTGTTTTACGCGACCAAGCGGGTCGGCGGCGACGTCAGCGACTTTGCTGCGATCAAGCTGATGAAATTCGGCGCGAGCTAACGCTTTGCGCTGATGGCGGACCGGCAGACCGGTCCGCCGGCGGGCATGCACCCTACAGTCTTTTGCCGTCCAGCTGCTCCCCTCCGTCCGAGCGGCAAGGGATGGTGCATGCCCGTCGAACCCCACCCGGACAGCAGATCAGGGCCGCAGCAGGGGAAGGCCCGCAGGAGTGAGATGATGATGCTGAGCGAAGTGACACCCGTGCCCGAGGCCGCCCTGCCGCTGGCCCAGTTCAAGGCGCATTTGCGTCTGGGCACCGGCTTTGGCGAGGACAGTCTGCAGGATGAGGTGCTGTTTGGCTTTCTGCGCGCCGCCCTGGCAGCGATTGAGGCCAGGACCGGCAAGGCGCTGATAACACGCGAATTCGAGCTGGAGATCCGTCACTGGCGCGACCGCGTCCGGATGATCCTGCCCATCGCCCCGGTGCAATCGGTGACCAGGGTTGCAATACGCGACGCCGGCGGCACCGAAACGGTTCTGGATGCCTCCCTTTATCACCTGGAGCGCGACAGCCAGCGCCCGCGTCTGTGCCCGGCAGGCAGCCTTCTGCCGGCCATTCCAACCGGCGGTCTGGCGCGGATTTCCCTGCAGTGCGGCATGGCCGGGGACTGGGGCGGTTTGCCCGCCGATCTGGGCCAGGCGGTGATGCTGCTGGCTGCGCATTACTACGAATACCGGGCCGACACCGGCCTGCACGGCGGCTGCATGCCCTTTGGCGTGACCAGCCTGATCGAACGCTACCGCAGCCTGCGGCTGACCTTGGGAGGCCTGGTATGAAAAACCCTCCGAAACTCACCCGCAAGCTGGTGCTGGAAGACCCCCAGCGCAGCTCCGATGGCGCCGGCGGCTATACCGAGGACTGGGTGGCGCTTGGCACCCTTTGGGCCGAGGTGAAGTCGCTCTCCGGGCGTCTGAGCGGGGACAGCCTGTCTTTGCAAAAATACAGGATAACTTTGCGTGCATCGCCCGAAGGCTTTGCATCCCGGCCCCGTCCGGATCAGCGATTCCGCGACAGCAACAGGATCTACCGTATTGATGCAATTGCAGAATCCGATCCAGATGCCCGCTACCTGACGTGTTTCGCGGTTGAGGAGGTGAGCGGATGACCTATGCCATCGCAGGCGGGCTGCAATCCGCCGTCTACACCCATCTGACCGGTGACGCGGGCCTCACAGCTCTGGTCGGCGGCGCGATCTATGACGCCATTCCCGCAGGCCCCTTGCCGCAGACCTATGTGGCGCTGGGATCGGAGGAGGTGCTGGACCGCTCCGACAAGACGGCAGGCGGCGCCGAGCACCGGTTCTTCATCACTGTCACCACCGACACCGCCGGTTTTGCGGGCGCCAAGGCCACCGCCGCGGCGGTCTGCGACGCGCTGGTTGGCGCCTCCGTGCCACTGACCCGCGGCCAGCTGACCGGACTCTGGTTCGATCGGGCCAAAGCGGAACGGCTGTACACCGGCGGCCGCCAGATCACCCTGCGGTTCCGGGCGCGGGTGGATGACGTCTGAATATCAGGACACCCCTAAAACCAATTGAATTACCGGGAGAAAACCCATGACAGTTCAAAACGGCAAGGACCTTTTGGTCAAAGTGGACATGAACGGCGCCGGCCTGTTTGAAACCATCGCAGGCCTGCGCGCCACGCGGATCAGTTTCAATGCAGAAAGCGTCGATGTGACCAGCCTCGAAAGCCAGGGCGGCTGGCGCGAGTTGCTGGCTGGTGCTGGCGTGCGCTCGGCAAGTATCTCCGGCTCCGGCATCTTCCGGGACGAGGCGACGGATGAACGTGCCCGGCAGTTGTTTTTCGAAGGGCTGACGCCGGAATTTCAGGTCATCATCCCGGATTTCGGCATCGTGCAGGGCGCGTTTCAGGTGACCGCGCTTGAATATGCCGGCAGCCACAATGGCGAAGCGACCTATGAGCTGTCGTTGGCCAGTGCCGGCCAGCTCAGCTTTACAGCGGTATAACCAATGGTGAATCCCCATGCAGGCGAGGCGGAATTACTCGTGAATGGAATGCCTTACGCGCTGAAGCTGACTCTTGGCGCGCTGGCGGGGCTGGAGGCCGCGCTGGAGGAAGGCGCGCTGGTGGATCTGGTGCAGCGGTTTGAGCAGGGCCGGTTTTCCGCCCGCGACGTGCTGGCGCTGCTGGCGGCCGGCCTTGAGGGCGGCGGCCATGACCTAAGCCGTGATGACCTTGCCGCTGCCACCATCACCGGCGGTCCCATGCAGGCGGCGCGGGTGGCGGCAGAGCTGCTGGTGCGCAGTTTTGCTGTGCCGGAAGGCAAATGAGCGCGCTCGACTGGCCCGCCCTGATGCGCGCGGGCATGGCAGGCCTCAGGCTGCTGCCGCGCGACTTCTGGCAACTGACCCCGGCAGAGCTGCGGCTGATGCTGGGCGAGGCGGCAGCACCGCAGCCGCTTGGCCGGGACCGGCTGGCGGCGCTGATGCAGGACTTCCCCGACATCCCGGGCCCTCAGGAAAAGGAGACAACAGATGGCTGACTCGTCATCAATGGCAGAACTGGAATTGCAAGGCGAGGCTTTGGGAGAAGCGCTGGACGGTGCCTCTGGAATGGCCGCTGCCTTTGCAGAAACGCTGGGCCGTGTGAAAGAAGGGTTTTCCGAAACCGGCCGCGACGCGCAGATACTGGACCGCAGTCTTTCCAAGGGCTTGCGGCGTGCTTTTGACGGGCTGGTGTTCGACGGCGACAGCCTGTCGGAGTCGATGGACACGCTGGCGCGCTCGATGATCCGCACCACCTACAACGCTGCCATGAAACCGGTGATGAACCATGCCGGCGGGTTGCTGACCGACGGCCTCACCTCGCTGATCGGAAACATCCTGCCTTTTGCCGATGGCGCCGCCTTCAGCCAGGGCAAGGTGATGCCGTTTGCCAAGGGCGGCGTTGTCACCGGACCAACCGCATTCCCGATGCGCGGCGCCACCGGGCTGATGGGCGAGGCCGGTCCGGAAGCGATCCTGCCGCTGACCCGCGGCGCTGACGGCTCGCTTGGCGTGCGCAGCCAGGGCGGCGGCGGGGTCAATGTGGTGATGAATGTCTCCACCCCCGACGTCAAAGGCTTTGAACGCAGCCGCAGCCAGATTGCCGCACAGCTGTCCCGCGCGTTGTCACGCGGCGGACGCAACCGTTAAGGATGGAGGGTAACCAGATGAATTTCCACGAAGTCCGCTTTCCCGCTTCGCTTAGCTTCGGCTCGGTCGGCGGGCCTGAGCGGCGCACCGATGTGGTGACGCTTGCCAACGGGTTTGAAGAACGCAACACCCCCTGGGCGCATTCCCGCCGCCGTTATGATGCCGGTCTGGGCCTGCGTGCGCTGGAGGATATCGAGGTGCTGATCGCCTTCTTCGAGGCCCGCCAGGGACAGCTTTACGGCTTCCGCTGGAAGGACTGGAGCGACTACAAATCAGCCCGGCCCAGCGCCGAGGCGGATTTCCGCGATCAGGTGATTGCCATCGGCGACGGCAGCACCGTGACGTTCCAGCTGGCCAAGACCTACCGGTCGGGGGAGTTCACCTATCAGCGCCCGATTGCCAAGCCGGTAGCGGGTTCTGTGCGGGTCGGCATCGAACAGGATGAGCTGCGCGAAAGCGTCGATTACCAGCTGGACACCGCCACCGGGTTGATCACCCTGGCGCATCCGCCGGAGGTCGGTCTTAGCATCAACGCCGGCTTTGAATTCGACGTGCCGGTGCGCTTTGATACCACTGGCATCCAGACCAGCGTGGCGTCGTTCCAAGCAGGTGAGGCGCCGGCGGTGCCGGTGGTGGAGGTCCGGGTATGAGCAGTCTTTCCAACGCGTTACAGGCCCATCTTCAGACCGGCGTCACCACGCTCTGCCGGGCCTGGGCGCTGGAACGGCGTGAGGGCACGGTGCTGGGGTTCACTGATCACGACTGTGTGCTGAGCTTTGACGGGTTGCACTTTCAGCCAGGCAGCGGGCTGACGGCACGGGCCGTGAGCCAAGCCACCGGTCTGTCTGTCGACAACACCGAAGCGCTGGGGGTTTTAAGCGACGCCGCCGTGCGCGAGGAGGACATTGAGGCCGGACGCTTTGACGGCGCCGAGGTGCGCTGCTGGCTGGTGAACTGGCAGGATGCATCAATGCGCTGGCTGCAGTTCCGCGGATCGATCGGCGAGATCCGCCGTGCGGGCGGTGCGTTCGAGGCTGAGCTGCGCGGGCTGACGGAGCTGCTGAACCAGCCGCTTGGGCGGATCTATCAGAAACCTTGCACGGCGGTGCTGGGCGATGCGGCCTGCCGCTTTGATCTGGAGACGCCCGGCTACGCGGTTGAGCTGCAGACCATCGCAGTTGAGCGCAACGAGGTGTTCCATTGGGACGCGCTGCCGGGATTTGAACCGGATTGGTTCACCGGCGGGCGGCTGATGGTGCTAAGCGGTGCGGCAAAAGGGCTTTGGGGCGCCGTAAAGGCGGATCAGACCAAGGCCGGCGGGCGCCGGATCACCCTGTGGGAACCGATCCGTGCGGCAGTGGCACCGGGGGACACGGTCCGGCTGGAGGCCGGTTGCGACAAGCGCATGGAGACCTGCCGGCTGAAGTTCAATAACCTGCTGAATTTCCAGGGCTTCCCCGATATTCCGGGCGAAGATTGGGTGATGGCGGTGCCGCGCCAGTCCGGCATGAACACCGGGGGCAGCAGACGATGAGCCGGGTGGTTCAGGCCGCCCGCGGCTGGATCGGCACGCCTTATGTGCATCAGGCCGCCTGCAAGGGCGCGGGCTGCGATTGCCTGGGCCTGATCCGGGGGCTGTGGCGGGAGCTGTGCGGGGCCGAGCCCGAGGCGCCGCCCGCCTACACGATGGATTGGTCCGAACCGCAGGGGGCTGAGGCGCTGTGGCAGGCCGCGGCGCGGCATTTGGTGGCGAAACCCTTGTCTGAGGCCGCCGCCGGCGATGTGATCCTGTTCCGGATGCGCGATGGCTCGGTGGCCAAGCATCTGGGGGTGCAGTCGTCCGTATTAGAACTGAGGGCTGGCGTGCGGGACGCTCTCAAACCAGGTCCCGCTTTCATCCACGCCTACACTGGCCACGGGGTTGTCGAAAGCCCGCTGAGCCCGCCCTGGCAGCGCCGCATCGTGGCGCGGTTTCACTTTCCAAAGGAGCTGATCTGATGGCAACCATTTTTCTTTCAGCCGCCGGTGCGGCGATTGGCGGCACAATCGGCGGCACCGTGGCGGGGCTGTCGTCGGCGGTGATTGGCCGCGCGGTGGGCGCCACTCTGGGCCGGGTGATCGACGAACGGCTGCTGGGCAGCGGCGCGGATCCTGTGGAGACAGGCAGGGTCGACCGTTTCCGCCTGACCCAGGCCAGCGAAGGCACACCGATGACGCAGGTCTATGGCCGGATGCGGCTGGGCGGCCAGGTGATCTGGACCTCGCGCTTTCTGGAAACCTCCCAGACCAGCGGCGGCGGCGGCAAGGGGCGGCCCAGCCAGCCGCAGGTGACCAGCTACGGCTATTCCGTGTCGCTGGCGATTGCGCTGTGCGAGGGCGAGGTCGCGCATGTGTCCCGCGTCTGGGCTGATGGCGAGGAAGTGGCGCCCAAGGATCTGAACATGACCGTCTACACCGGCAGCATGGACCAGCTGGCCGATCCGGTGATGGAAGCGGTCGAAGGCGCAGGCCGGGTGCCCGCCTACCGCGGCACCGCCTATGTGGTGATGGAGAACCTGGACCTTGGGCGGTTCGGCAACCGGGTGCCGCAGTTTTCATTTGATGTGCTGCGCCCCGAGCAGCCCGCCAGCAGCAGCCATGCGCAGGACCTGGGCCGGCTGGTGCAGGGGGTGGCGCTGATGCCCGGCACCGGCGAATACGCGCTGGCATCGGATGTTGTGCAATATTCCGGCGGGCCGGGGGATGCCAAGCCAGCCAATGAGCATACGCCCTCGGGCCTTAGTGATCTCAAGACCTCGCTGAACGCGCTGGAGGCTGAGCTGCCGGCCTGCGGTGCGGCTTCGCTGATTGTGTCGTGGTTCGGCGGCGACCTGCGCTGCGGCGAGTGTTCGCTGAAACCCAAGGTGGAGCATAAGCACGCCGAAGGCAGCATGCCCTGGTCCGTCAGCGGCGTGACCCGCACCGCGGCCGAGGAAGTGCTGAAGAAGGACGGCGAGCCGCTTTATGGCGGCACCCCGGCGGATGCCTCGGTTATCCAGTCGATCCGCGAGATGCAGGCGCGCGGGCTGCGGGTGATGTTCTACCCGTTCATCCTGATGGATCAGGCCGAGGACAATTCGTTGACCGATCCCTGGACCGGGGCTGCAGGCCAGCCGCATCTGCCCTGGCGCGGGCGGATCACGCTGTCTGCGGCGCCCGGACAGCCGGGGTCGCCCGATGGCACTGCGGCGGCGGAGACTGAAGTTGCGGCGTTTATTGGCACCGTCACTGCGGCGGATTTCACCTTGGGCGAGGGAACCGTCACCTATACCGGGCCGCAGGAGTGGAGCCTGTCGCGTTTTATCCTGCACAATGCGGCGCTCTGTGCGGCGGCGGGCGGGGTTGAGGCGTTTTGCATCAGCTCGGAAATGCGGGCCTTGACCCAGATCCGCGGCGCCACCGGCTTTCCGGCGGTTCAGGCCTTGAAAGGACTGGCGGCAGAGGTGCGCGCGCTTTTGGGTGCAGAGACCAAAATCGGCTATGCCGCTGACTGGTCTGAATACTGGGGCTATCAGTCGCCGGAGGGGGACCGCTATTTCCACCTCGACCCGCTGTGGGCGGACGGCAACATCGATTTCATTGGCATCGACAATTACATGCCGTTGTCCGATTGGCGCGACGGCGAGGACCATCTGGACGCGCAATCCGGCGTCCCGGCGATCTATGATCCGGACTATCTGCGCAGCAATGTCGAAGGCGGCGAGGGGTTTGACTGGTACTACCGCTCGCCGGAAGCCCGCGAAGCGCAAATCCGCACCCCGATCACCGACGGTGCCCATGATGAACCCTGGGTCTGGCGTTACAAGGATATCCGCAGCTGGTGGACAAGTGAGCATCACGAGCGGATCGGCGGGGTGCGGCAGGCCGTGCCCACCGATTGGGTGCCGCAGTCCAAGCCCGTCTGGTTCACCGAACTGGGCTGCGCTGCCATCGACAAGGGCACCAACCAGCCGAATAAATTTCTGGATCCGAAAAGCTCGGAATCAAAACTGCCGAGGTACTCCAACGGGTTGCGGGACGATCTGATGCAGATTGCCTATCTGCGGGCCTTTCTGGGTTATTGGGGAGAGGCCGCCAACAATCCGCTGTCAGAAGAGTACGAAGGGCGGATGCTGGACATGGCCAACGCCTATGTCTGGGCCTGGGATGCGCGGCCGTTTCCGGCCTTTCCCAGCCGCATTGAGATCTGGAACGATGGCGAAAACTATCTGCGTGGCCATTGGCTGAACGGGCGCGCCGGGCAGCGGACCCTGGGATCGGTGGTGGAGGAGGTCTGCTACCGCTCCGGTCTGTATGACATTGATGTCACTGGCCTATATGGCGTGGTGCATGGGTTTGCGAACCCGGATGTCAGCGACGCGCGCACTGTTTTGCAGCCCCTGATGCTGCGGCACGGGTTTGATGCGGTGGAACGTGACGGGCTGCTGAAGTTCCGGATGCGCAAAGGGACAGGCGCCGAGGCGCTGGCGCTGGCGCATTTGGCCGGGAATGACGAGATGGACGGCAGCCTGGAGCTCGCCCGCGCCAGCGAGGCGGATCTGGCGGGCCGGGTGCGGCTGCGGTTCACCGAATGGGGCGGCGACCATGCTGCCGGTTCCGTTGAGGCGGTGCTGCCGGATGAGGCGACGCATAGTGTCAGCCAGAACGAGCTGCCGCTGGCGCTGACCCGTGCCGAGGCGCGTCAGGTGGTCAGCCGCTGGCTGGCCGAGGCGCGGATCTCACGCGATACGGCGCGGTTCTCGCTGCCGCCTTCGATGCTGCATCTGGGGGCGGGGGATGTGGTCTCCCTGCCGGTGGAGGGCAAGGACCAGCTCTACCGTATCGACCGGGTGGAGCAGGCGGAAGCGCAGATGGTGGAAGCGGTCCGGATCGAGCCCGGTGTCTATGATCTGGCCGCAGTGGCGGAGGAGCTGCCGGGGGTCAATGCCTTTGCAGCCCCTGGGCCGGTGCTGCCCTTGTTCATAGACTTGCCCTTGATGCGCGGCGACGAGGTGCCGCATGCACCGCATCTGGCACTGACGGCGCAGGCCTGGCCTGGCAGCGTAGCGGTTTACGGCGCGGAGGCGGATGAAAATTACGCGCTGGAACAAGTGGTTGCGGCGCGGCAGGTGGTCGGGGTGACACAATCGCCGCTGTTCGCCGCCGGTTCCTGGCGCTGGGATCTGGGGGTGGATCTTCAGGTAAAGCTGATCTCCGGCTCGCTTGAAAGCCGCGATATGCAGGCAGTGCTGAATGGTGCCAATGCGGCGGCGATCGGCGATGGCTCGGCCGGAAACTGGGAGCTGTTCCAGTTCCGCGAGGCAGAGCTGATTGCGCCGCAGACATATCTGTTGCGCGGCCGCTTGCGCGGACAGCAAGGCACGGATGCGCTGATGCCTGCGGTCTGGCCTGCGGGATCATTTGTGGTGCTGCTGGATGGAACACCAGTGCAGATGGAACTGGCGCCGGAACAGCGGCGCCAGCTGCGGCACTACCGGATCGGCCCGGCGCGGCGGTCGCTGGAGGATCCGTCTTATCTGCATCTGCAGGAGGCGTTTGAGGGCGTTGGCCTGCGCCCCTATGCGCCGGTGCATTTGCGGCTGGCAGGCGGTTTGGGGGCGGACATTGCGGCTTCCTGGGTGCGCCGGACGCGGATTGAGGGTGACAGCTGGGAGCTGGAGGAGGTGCCGCTGGGCGAAGAGATCGAATCCTACCGCATCCGGGTGATGCGCGGGAACACGGTGCTGCGGGAGGAGAATTCCGGAACGCGGGGCTGGACCTATCCGGCGGCACTGCAAGCAGCCGACGGGGTGCAGCCGGGCGACAGTCTGGAAATCGCGCAGCGCTCCGCCCGGTTCGGCGCCGGACCTGCGGCCAAATGTGTGCTGGGATGAGGTTTCCAGTGCTGCCCGGCGATGTGTCTGCCGTGGCACGGGCGCTGCTGGCGGTGCCGGTGAACATACGGCTGCACCTGTGCCGCCGTATCTTAGGCGGTGCGGCGGAGGCGGCGGCGCATTGCCGCCTGATGGGCCGTCTGCATCCGCGCTGGGGCGATGGGTCTCTGAGTGCGGCAGCCCGGCGGTTTGCATTGGCCGCCGAGCCGTTTCTGGATGATCCGGAATATCTAAGCTGCACCCGGCTGGTGCTGCGGGAACTGGCGGCAGCGATGGATGCGGAGCGGAGCGCTCCCGCCCGCTGATCCGGGCAGGGAACCTGTCCGGCCAGCCGTTGGGCGCAGCGCCGCCTGGCGGCGGCGCGGGCGGATTGCAACTAAGGGCAGGCGCTCACCCGGCGCCTGCGGCTTGATTCCGGGCGCAAAAACCTGCCATCCTGAAGCGCATCAAATACACTTGTACGCCGCCGGGGCCAGCGCCAACTGGGCGGTAATCTGCTGTTTCAGCTGCGCCTGATCCGACTCATTCATTTCAAAAATATGCCTCATCACGGGTTTGCGTTTGCTGCATTCCACCTTAGATAGGTAGTCTGAGCGGAGAAAGGACGTTGACCCATGGCAAAAACACAGCAAGCCGTAACGCCAGTGGATCCCGTATGGGACCGCATCACCCGCGAAGCAGAGGAGGCCGTGGCCACCCAGCCATTGATGGGCGGGCTGGTCCATGCCTGTATCCTGCACCACAAGACGCTGGAGAAGGCGCTGTCCTACCGGATCGCCGCCAAGCTGTCCTCAAACGAGATGTCGATGACAATCCTGCGGGAAATTGTCGATGACGCCTATGCGGACTGCCCGGAACTGGTAGAGGCGGCCCGTGCCGACCTGATGGCGATCAACGAGCGCGACCCGGCCAGCCACCGGCTGCTGCAGCCGATCCTGTATTTCAAGGGGTTCCAGGCGGTGCAGGCTTACCGGGTCAGCCATTACCTGATGGAGCAGGGGCAAAAGGATCTGGCCTATTTCTTTCAGATGCGCACGTCCGAGATTTTCGGCATCGACATCCACCCCGGCGCACGGATCGGCAAGGGGATCATGATTGATCATGCCCATTCCATTGTGATCGGCGAGACCGCGGTGGTGGGCGACAATGTGTCGATGCTGCATTCGGTGACCCTGGGCGGCACCGGCAAGGAAGAGCAGGACCGCCATCCGAAAATCGGCGATGGCGTGCTGATCGGCGCAGGGGCCAAGGTGCTGGGCAACATCAAGGTTGGCCATTGCAGCCGGATTGCCGCCGGGTCGGTGGTGCTGGCGGAGGTTCCGCCCTGTACCACAGTGGCGGGCGTGCCGGCCAGGATTGTCGGCGAGGCGGGTTGTGATCAGCCTTCGGTCAATATGGATCAGGTGGTGCCGGCGGGGTCTCCTGCTGCGGAGTGAGGCATCTGGCGCCGGCCGCGGGAATTGAGTATTTGCAAGAAAGATGAAGGGGCGTTTGGCGCCCCTTTTTTGTTGACCGGGTTTTTGGGGTAAGGGACTGGGGTTCCGCTTCTTTTCTCAGGATTTCCGGCCTTGTTTCCGTCTGCGCCGGGGCGTTGGCTGAGCATCTGGTTCTGCTTCGGCTGCAACGCTTTGAACACCAGTCTTTCCTTGCGTGGCTGCGGCGGTCTTTCCTTGATCAGAGCGGCGGTGATGGGCATATGTTTGGAAGCAATTGCTAACTGAGACGACAGGAACGGGGGAAAGACGATGATTTACACAACCGAAGGCCGCGGCCGTTTGTATGGGTCGATCCTGGAAACCGTGGGTGACACGCCGGTCATCCGGTTGAACCGGATCGCACCGGATCATGTTCAAATGTATGTGAAGTTTGAGGCGTTCAATCCGGCGGGATCGGTGAAGGACCGGCTGGCGCTGAACATCATTGAGGCTGCCGAACGCGAGGGCCGGCTGGCGCCGGGGCAGACCGTGGTGGAGGCGACCAGCGGCAATACCGGGATCGGCCTTGCGATGGTGTGCGCCGCCAAGGGCTATCCTTTGGTGATCACCATGCATGACGGGTTTTCCGTCGAGCGGCGGCGACTGATGCGGATGCTGGGCGCCAAGGTGGTGCTGACCCGCAAGGAGGACAAGGCCGTCGGCATGGTGGTGAAGGCCAAGGAGCTTGCCGAAGCAAACGGCTGGTTTCTGGCGCATCAGTTTGAGACCAAGGACAACGCCGACATTCATGAGGCCACCACCGCGCGGGAGATCCTGGGCGATTTTGACGGGCAGCGGCTGGATCATGTGGTGCTGGGCTATGGCACCGGCGGCACGGTCACCGGTCTGGGGCGGGTGCTGAAGGGCGCGCGGCCGGATCTGAAAATCACCCTCAGCGAGCCTGCCAATGCGGCATTGGTGCAGTCCGGTGAGGCGCAGGCGCGCAATGATGAGGGCGAGCCGGCGGCGACGCATCCGGCCTTTAACCCGCACCCGATCCAGGGCTGGACCCCGGATTTCATCCCGCTGGTGCTGCAGGAGGCGTTGGACAAGGGCTATTTCGATATGCTGGAGCCGGTGAGCGGCGAGGAGAGCATTGCTTGGTCCAAGCGGCTGGCGGCTGAAGAAGGCATCCTGACCGGGATTTCCGGCGGTGCAAGCCTGGCGGCGGCGATCAAGGTGGCGGAGAGCGCGCCGGAGGGAGCTGTGCTGCTGGCGGTGCTGCCGGATACTGGTGAGCGCTATCTGTCGACGCCGCTGTTCGACGGCATCGCGGCGGAGATGGACGCGGATGAGGCGGCGCTGTCGGCCTCGACGCCCGGCTTTCAGTATTGAGAGGTCAGCGCGCCGCCGCTGGTGGCGCGGGCGCGGCGGGTGTTGCGCAGGTGAGTATTTTTGGAAAGATGAAAGGGGGCGGGCGCGCCCCTTTTTTCGTTTGTGTTCAGCTGCCTGACTGCGTGTCTTGAGGTAAAGGAAAAGCCCCGGTCTTGGCCGGGGCTTTTAAGGTTTCGCAGTGAAGGCGGATCAGGCCAGCATCACCATCGGGTTTTCCAGGTTGTCCTTGATCGCGTTCAAAAGCTCCGCGCCAAGGGCGCCGTCGATCACCCGGTGGTCGACCGAGAGGGTTACGGACATCACCGTGGCCACCGCCAGCTCGCCGTCTTTGCCGACGATGGGCTTTTTGACGCCGGCGCCAACCGCCAGGATGCCGGCATGCGGCGGGTTCACGATGGCGTCGAAATTGTCGATGCCGAACATGCCGAGGTTGGAGATCGCGAAGGAGCCGCCCTGGTATTCATGCGGCGCCAGCTTGCGGTCGCGGGCGCGTTTGGCGAGGTCCTTCATCTCGGTTGAGAGCGCAGAGAGCGATTTCATATCGCTGTCCTGCAGAACAGGGGTGAACAGACCGCCTTCGATAGCGACGGCAACGGCCACATCCGAGGCTTTCATTTTCAGCACCCGGTCGCCGGCCCAGACAGCATTCGCATCCGGCACCGATTGCAGCGCCAGGGCGCAGGCCTTGATGATGAAGTCGTTGACCGAAAGCTTCACGCCGCGGCCTTCAAGCTGCTTGTTCAGCTCACCGCGGAATTTCAGCAGCGCATCCAGCTGGATATCGCGGCGCAGGTAGAAATGCGGCACCGTCTGCTTGGCCTCGGTGAGGCGGGCGGCGATGGTTTTGCGCATCCCGTCCAGTTTGACCTCTTCGAAGTCGCGGCCCTCGTACATGCGGGCAACCTGATCGGCGGAGGGGCCGGTTGCCGGTGCTGCGGCCGCCGGGGCAGCGGCGGCGGGTGCAGCGTCTGCTTTCGCGGCAGCGGCGGCTTGCGGCTTGGCGCTTTCGACGTCGGCCTTGACGATGCGGCCTTTGGGGCCTGAGCCTTTGATTTGGGCGAGGTCCAGGCCCTTGTCCGCGGCGATGCGGCGCGCCAGCGGTGACGCGAAGATCCGGCTGCCATCAGACGCGGCGGGGGCTGCCGGGGCTGGTGAGGCCGCGGCAGGAGAGGGCGACGCTGCAGGCCCCGGCTCGGCTGCGGCAGATGCTGCGGCGGGTTCAGAGGAGGCCGGAGCAGTGCCGATGTCATCAGCGCTTTCGCCGTCTTCCAGCAGCACCGCGATCGGGGTGTTGACCTTCACGCCTTCAGAGCCTTCGGCGATCAGGATCTTGCCGACCACGCCTTCGTCCACGGCTTCGAATTCCATGGTGGCCTTGTCGGTTTCAATCTCCGCCAGCAGGTCGCCGGAGGAGACAGTGTCGCCCTCCTTGACCAGCCATTTGGCAAGGGTGCCTTCCTCCATGGTGGGAGACAGCGCGGGCATCAGGATTTCTGTGGGCATCTTGAGGCTCCTTACCGGTAGGTCACTTGCTTCACGGCTGCGACCACCTCATCCGTGGTGATCAGCGCGTGGCGTTCGAGATTGGCTGCATAAGGCATGGGCACGTCCTTGCCGGTGCAGGTGATGACCGGCGCATCAAGGTAATCGAAGGCCTGCTGCATCACTTCCGAAGCGATATAGCTGCCGACCGAACCCTGCGGCCAGCCTTCCTCAACCGTGACCAGACGGTTTGTCTTCTGCACCGATGCGATCACCGTGGGCAGGTCCATCGGGCGGATGGTGCGCAGGTCGATGACCTCGGCCGAGATGCCGTCTTCTGCAAGCTTATCAGCCGCTTCCAGCGCATAGGTCATGCCAATGCCAAAGGAGACGATGGTGGCGTCGGTGCCTTCCCGCCAGATCCGGGCCTTGCCGAAGGGGACGGTGTAGTCATCCAGCTTAGGCACATCAAAGGCGCGGCCATAGAGGATCTCGTTCTCCAGAAAGATCACCGGGTTGGGATCACGGATCGCGGTTTTCATCAGCCCCTTGGCGTCGGACGCGGAGTAGGGCATCACCACCTTGAGGCCGGGGACCTGCATGTACCAGGCGGCGTAGTCCTGGCTGTGCTGGGCGCCGACGCGGGCGGCAGCACCATTGGGGCCGCGGAACACCATCGGGGCGCCCATCTGGCCGCCGGACATATACAGCGTCTTGGCCGCCGAGTTGATGATGTGGTCAATCGCCTGCATGGCGAAGTTGAAGGTCATGAACTCGACAATCGGGCGCAAGCCCCCGAAGGCCGCGCCGGTGGCGATGCCGGCAAAGCCATGTTCGGTAATCGGCGTGTCGATCACCCGCTTGGCGCCGAATTCGTCCAGCAGGCCCTGGGAGATCTTATAGGCGCCCTGGTACTCGGCGACTTCCTCGCCCATCAGGAACACATCTTCGTCGCGGCGCATTTCCTCGGCCATGGCGTCGCGCAGGGCTTCGCGGACCGTGGTCTGCACCATTTCGGTGCCTTCCGGATAGTCCGGTTCCAGGGTCACGGAGGCGACCGGCGCAGCCGCGGCAGCAGTGGCGGGCGCCGCAGGTGCCTCGGCCGCCGGCGCTTCGCTGGCGGCGGCGGATGCCGGCGCGGCAGAGGCGTCGTAGCTCTCTCCGTCCTCGACCAGCACCGCGATGGGCGTGTTCACCTTGACGCCTTCGGTGCCTTCGCCGATCAGGATCTTGCCGACGATGCCTTCGTCAACAGCTTCGAACTCCATCGTGGCCTTGTCGGTTTCGATCTCGGCCATGATATCGCCGGAGTTCACGGTATCGCCTTCCTTGACCAGCCATTTGGCCAGCGTGCCTTCTTCCATGGTCGGCGACAGGGCGGGCATAAGAATTTCGGTTGCCATATCAGTTGCTCTCCGTAGGAGTGATCATTCCGACGATGTTGCCTTGACCGTCCTCAACATAGGCGCAGCGGCCAATTCCGGGGTAGTCCTGGGGCGGCAGCGCCTCGGCACCGCCGTTGCCAAGCGCCCAGCTGTAGCGCTCGTCACAGTCGTCGACTTCAAATGTCATGGTGCCGCCGCGGACCGGGCCGCCGGCGGCAGGGGCATCGCCCATACGTTTCATCAGGCCGCCGGTCACGCCAAGGGCCATGCCGATATCGGCGCCTTCGATCAGGTGATACGCCATATCTTCGCCGCCCGGCATCGGCTCAAACTGCCAGCCGAACAGACCGCTGTAAAAGGTCTTTGCGGCCTCAACATCCGTTGCGTGGATTTCGAAATGCGGCATCAGGCGCTGGCCTCCTGCGGGACTTCGTCGGCGTAAATGTCGGTCCACAGCTCTTCGAGCGCGGGTTCCGGGCTTTCCTTGGCGAAATCTGCGGACTTGGAGACGATCTCCTTGATCTCCTTGTCGATCGCCTTGAGGTCGTCCTCGGTCGCGTGCTTGCCGGTCAGCAGCATCTCGCGGACCTGCTCGATCGGGTCGCGCTCCTCGCGCATTTTCTGGACCTCTTCGCGGGTCCGGTACTTGGCCGGGTCCGACATTGAGTGGCCGCGGTAGCGGTAGGTTTTGACTTCCAGGATATAGGGGCCGTCGCCGCTGCGGCAGTGGGCCACGGCGCGCTCGCCGGCTTCCTTGACGGACAGCACGTTCATGCCGTCGACCGCCTCGCCCGGAATGCCGAACGCCTTGCCGCGTTCCCAGATCTCGGCGCTGGAGGTGGAGCGCTGCTGCGAGGTGCCCATGGCGTATTGGTTGTTCTCGATCACGAAGACCACCGGCAGTTTCCACAGGGCGGCCATGTTGAAGGTCTCGTAGACCTGACCCTGGTTGGCGGCACCATCGCCGAAATAGGCAAATGTCACGCGGCCGTTGCCCTTGTATTTGTCGGCAAAGGCGAGGCCGGCACCAAGCGGCACCTGGGCGCCGACGATGCCGTGGCCGCCATAGAAATGCTTCTCTTTCGAGAACATATGCATGGAGCCGCCCTTGCCCTTGGAGTAGCCGCCCTCGCGGCCGGTCAATTCGGCCATGACGCCGTCCGGGTCCATGCCGCAGGCCAGCATATGGCCATGGTCGCGGTAGGAGGTGACGCGCTTGTCGCCTTCCTCAGCTGCGGCCTCAAGCCCGACAACAACCGCTTCCTGGCCGATGTAGAGGTGGCAGAAGCCGCCGATCAGACCCATGCCGTAAAGCTGGCCGGATTTTTCCTCGAATCGGCGGATCAGCAGCATTTCGCGGTAGTGTTTCGTCAGCTCTTCGGCAGAAACGTTTGGTTTCTTTGCGCTTTTCCTAGCGGCCATGGTGGTCGACTCCCCCTGCAGGCTAGATAGTTTAGTGTTAAACCAATTGATACCCGGTTTTTACCCGGCTGAATAGTGTTATTCTGCCGCGGGGTTTCTGCCGCGTAAAATTCCGCCCATGGAACGCAAAAATGCCACGCAGCAAACAGCAAGCGCGGCAAAGGGGGGACGGACAGGAGAGCGCTTAGCGGATGACAATCTCGTCCGCGCGGACAAGGCCAAGCACCGAGCGGGCCTGCTCATCCAAGAGATCAAGGTCGAGATAGTCGTCGGACAGGCGGCGGGTCAGGTTTTCCATGCCGCCGATCCGGGACTGGAGACGGTCGAGATCCAGCCGCAGTTCTTCTGCTTCGGCTTGGATCTCGACCCGTCTGAACAGACCGAAGTCGCCCTGCACCGCCGCAAAGGTGAAATACGCGCTGAGCGCGAAGGCGATGGCAAAAAAGGCGATGGCGCCCAGCGACGGGCGATTGCTTCGGGTCACTTTGGAGGTGCCTGTATGTTACTGCTCAAGTTTTTGTTTTTGCGCCGTTTCCCGGCGTCTGCCCTAGTTATGCCACAACCGAATCGGCTTGTGAATCCTAAAACTGTCCACAGGGTGATTTTTCTCGGCACGGCCGGGAGCGGAAGGGTGTTCCTGAACCCGCAACCCGCGGAAGGCGCCCGTCCGGCTGACCGGGCGGGCGTTTCCGGTTACTGGTCGAGTGCCGCGACGCCGGGAAGCTCTTTGCCTTCCATCCATTCCAGGAAGGCGCCGCCGGCGGTGGAGATATAGGTGAAATCGCCGGCCGCGCCGGAGGCGTTCAGGGCGGCCACAGTGTCGCCGCCGCCGGCCACAGAAATCAGCTGGCCCGAGCGGGTCATGGCGGCTGCTTTCAGCGCAGCGGCGTTGGTGGCGGCGTCAAACGGTTCCAGCTCAAACGCGCCGAGGGGGCCGTTCCAGATCAGGGTCTTGCTGTTTGCAAACACCTCGATGATGCGGGCGACGCTTTCCGGGCCTGCGTCCAGGATCATGCCGTCGTCCGGGCATTGATCGGCGGGCAGGATTTCATGCTCAGCATGGGCTTCGAACTTTTTGGCGACCACGATGTCGGAAGGCAGGATGATCTCGCAGCCTGCGGCCTCGGCCTTGGCCAGGATCTCGGCTGCGGTGTCCTTCATGATGCGTTCGGCCAGGGAGATGCCGACCGGCAAGCCCTTGGCCACCAGAAAAGTGTTGGCCATGCCGCCGCCGATCACCAGGTGGTCGACCTTCTCGATCAGGTTGCCCAGAAGCTCCAGCTTGGTCGAAACCTTGGCGCCGCCGACAACCGCGGTGACCGGGCGCTGCGGCTGGCCCAGGGCGCTTTCCAGCGCTTGCAGTTCGGCCTGCATCAGGCGGCCGGCGCAGGCGGGCAACAGGCGGGCAATCGCCTCGGTCGAGGAATGCGCGCGGTGGGCAGCCGAGAAGGCGTCGTTGCAGTAAACTTCGCCCAGGCGCGCCATGCCTGCGGCCAGTTCGGGGTCGTTCTTGGTCTCGGCCGCGTGGAAGCGGGTGTTTTCCAACAGCAGCACTTCACCCGGCTGCAGCGCGTCTGCGGCGGCCTCGGCGCCCGCACCGATGCAATCGGCGGCAAACAACACGCGGGTTTCAAAGGCGCGCTCCAGCGTCGGCACCAGCTGGTTCAGCGACAGGTTCTCGCGGCGCTCGCCGCCGGGGCGGCCGAAGTGGGCCAAGAGGATCGGCTTGCCGCCGGCAGCCAGAATATCGCGCACAGAAGGGGCAATGCGGCGGATGCGGGTGGAGTCGGTGACAACCCCGTCGACGATCGGCACGTTGATGTCCACGCGCACCAGCACGCGCTTGCCGTTCAGATCCATGTCGTCGAGTGTTTTCCAGCCCATCAGCGAGACCCCTTATGGTGAAAATGCAGGTAAATCCGCGGGCTGTTTCGGGGGTTTTTGCGTATCAGTCAATGCTCCCTTGGCATTTCCGGGCGCTGGCCTTAGGTATCTGTGCAAATTTCGACGACAGGAGAGCCAGATGGCCGAGATTAAAGATCCCGAAAACACCGTTATTGTTGAACTGAAAGACGGCAACGTCGTGATTGAGCTGCTGCCCGACGTGGCGCCGAAACACGCCGAGCGCATGAAGGAACTGGCCCGTGCCGGCGAATACGACAACGTCTGTTTCCACCGGGTGATCGACGGCTTCATGGCGCAGACCGGCGACGTGGCCAATGGCGACATGGAAGACGGTTTCAACATCCGCATGGCGGGCACTGGCGGCTCGGACCTGCCGAACCTGCCGGCTGAGTTTTCCAAGCTGCCGCATGACCGCGGCACTCTGGGTGCTGCGCGCTCGGCGAACCCGGACAGCGCCAACTCGCAGTTCTTCATCAACTTCAAGGACAACCACTTCCTGAACGGCCAGTACACCGTTTACGGCCGTGTCATTGAGGGTATGGAGCATGTGGATGCGATCACCAAAGGCGAGCCGCCGGCAAACCCGGACCGGATGATCAGCGTAAAGGTTGCTGCGGATGCTTAAAAGCCTGTCCCTGGTGGCTCTGCTGGCAGCAGGGCCTGCTTTTGCTACCGGCCTGGAAGTTCAGGTCGAGGGCGAGGCCAAAGGCACCATCAAGATCGACCTGTTCGAGGATGTGGCACCCGCCCATGTGGCGCAGATCACCGCACTGGCCACTGAGGGCCAGTATGACGGCGTGGTGTTCCACCGGGTGATCGAGGGTTTCATGGCGCAGACCGGCGACGTCGAGTTCGGCAAGGCCGGCGGCGACATGAGTGCTGCCGGGCGCGGCGGTTCCAGCCGTCCCGATCTACCGGCCGAGTTCTCGGACCTGCCGTTTGACCGCGGTGTGGTCGGCATGGCCCGGTCGCAAAGCCCCAACAGCGCCAATTCGCAGTTCTTCATCATGTTTGATGCGGGCCATTTCCTGAACGGCCAGTACACGGTTGTCGGCAAGGTGACCGGCGGCATGGATGTGGTTGACGCGATCAAGCTGGGCACAGGCGGAAACGGCGCCGTGATCGGCCAGCCCGACGCCATGACCAAGGTGACCGTCACCGAATAAGGACCTCCGGTTTTCCGGAAAATCCAAGGCCCGTTCCCGGTATCCGGGGGCGGGCCTTTGCCGTTGCAGCCCTGCGCTGTGCCAAGCCTCTGACATGATGTCACAAGCCTGTGTTTCCCACTGTTCAGTTCCGGCTTGTCCCGAATACTGGGGGTTCAGCAGGGAGTTTTGTATGCTGGGACGTTTGTTGATGAGTGCGGCAATGTTTTTGCCCTGGATGGCGCAGGCTGAGCCTGCCCAGTGGAAACGGGAATGGCCGAAAACCGATTTCAGCCGGACGAGTGTCGGGGATTGGGGGCAGATCCGCTCCGGCGGGGTGCCCAAGGACGGCATTCCGGCGCTGGATGCGCCGCAGTTCACAGCGGCGGCCAAGGACCGGCGGCTGACGCCGCGGGAGCCGGTGATCGCGCTGGAAATAGAGGGCGCGCCGGCCCGCGCCTATCCGCTGCGTTACCTTACCTGGCATGAGATCGTGAACGATGTGGTGGCAGGCGTGCCGGTGGCGGTGACCTATTGCCCTTTGTGCAATTCGGCGATGACATTTGACCGGCGCACCCGGGCGGGGGTGCTGCGGTTCGGGGTCACCGGCAAGCTGCGTTATTCCGACATGGTGATGTATGACCGCGAAACCCAAAGCTGGTGGCAGCAGGCGATCGGCACCGGCATTGCCGGCGAGATGAGCGGCCAGCGGCTGGCCAGCCTGCCCAGCTGGGTCGAAAGCTGGCAAGAGTTCAAAGCGCGCAACCCGGATGGTCTGGTGATGGCGCAGCCTGGCTATATCAGGCGCTACGGGCAAAACCCTTACCGGGGGTATGACACGTCAGACTGGCCGTTTCTGTATGACGGCACCCCGCCGCCGCATGGGCTGGCACCGCTGGACCGGGTGGTGCGGGTCGGCAGCCGGGCCTGGCCGCTGGCGCGGCTGGCAAAAACGGGCGAGATCCGTGAAGCGGGCGTGGTGCTCAGCTGGCGGGCCGGGCAGGCCTCGGCGCTGGATGCGGGCACGCTGGCCAAGGGGCGGGACATCGGCTCGGTCCGGGTGCGCGACGCAAGCGGGTTCGACGTGGCGCATGATGTGATGTTTGCCTTTGCCTTTCACGCCTTCTGGCCGGACGGGCGGTGGATGCTGAAATGACAAAAGGCGCGCCGCCGGGGCGCGCCTTGAGCAGGTCAATGATTGCAGTGGTCAGAACAGGAAGTTGTCCGCGTCCTGCAGCTGCGCCACGGTGATGTCTTCCACCAGAATGGTGACATTGGCAAAGGAGACCAGGACGTCATCGCCTTGGCTGTCAAAATCCAGCTGGCTCAGCCGGGAGGCGCCGCGGCCGACCGCGATGCGGTCCTCTCCGGCGGTGAAATCGGTGATAGTGTCGTTGCCGTGGCCTTTGTGGAAGATGAAGGTATCCGCATTGCTGCCGCCGGTCAGCACGTCGTTGCCCTTGTGGCCCAGCAGCATGTCGCGCCCGGACTCGCCCTTCAGTGTATCGCTGCCGCCGCCGCCGACCAGCAGGTCGTTGCCCGAATTGCCGATCAGAACGTCCTTGCCATGGCCGCCCTTCAGCTCATCGGCGCCGCCGCCGCCCAGCAGCCTGTCGCCGTGTTTGCCGCCAATCAGCAGATCATCGCCCATGCCGCCAATCAGCAGGTCGCGTCCGCTGCCGCCCCAAAGATCGTCATCGCCATCGCCGCCGTTGAGAGTATCGCGGCCGGCGCCCCCCAGCAGGCGGTCATTGCCATCTTCGCCCAGCAACAGGTCGCTGCCGGTCAGTCCGGACAAAGTGTCATTGCCGGCACCGCCTAAAATCAGGTCGCTGGAAAGCCCGGCGGATGTGTCGCCGGTCAGGGAATTGCCGCTGTAGCTGCCGGTTGTCAGGGCAAAGGTCCGGTCGGAAAACTCCAGCTGTTCGATCGAGGACACAATATCGCGGCCATCGCCCGAGTCGATTGTGACCGTACTGAAGTTTGAGGAGAAAGACGCATTGCCGAATGTGTCGGCAATAATCAGGCGGTCCGTGCCGCTGCCGCCGTACAGCGTGTCGTCGCCGGTTCCAAGCTTGATTGTATCATTGCCGCCATGGGTGAGCCAGCGCTGTCCCTCGGCCATGTTGGAGGTGATTGTATCGCTGCCGGCCAGAATGGATGCTTCCAGACGTGCGCCGCTGGAGGAGGCGAACGTGTAGAAATTCATCGAAAAGTCGGAGAACGAAAGAACTTGAGTTCCGTAGGATGTGATGCTGAGAGACTCTAGCGTCCAGGAATAAGGGGACGCGGAGGAAAAATCCCCGGTCAGGCTGAAGCCAGCCCCGTTGGCGCCGGTAAAGACAATCAGGCTGGAAGTTTGCGTTGTGATGCTTGCGTTGGCAAAATCCGGAGAGTTCAGGTCATTGAGCGACCAGGTTCCGCTCGGATCATTCAAGTTTACTGTCGCCATTTCCCTAAAATACCCTTTTCGTTGTGCCGCGTGCCGGGCCGCAGTCCTGTATTTTCCGTGTTAACTATCGGCCTCAACTCGTGGGTGCAAGGTAAGGAATACAAGATACCGTTGCGGGACTGGCAGAATGCGAAGCTGACCGGGTACAAAAAAGCCGCAGGCGATGGCCTGCGGCTTTTGAAATGGTCATGCCGGATCCGGCAGTAACGGCGGATCAGCCCTCGGCTTTATGCGCGGCAGTCGCTGCTTTTACGGCTGCAGACGGGGCCGGAGCCGGAACGGCAGAAGGTGCTGCGGCGGGGGCGGATTTGCGGCCGCCCGGGTTCAGCGGGTCGTCCTGGCGCTGCACAGAGCCTTCGAAGTGGGCGCCGCTTTCAATGGCGATGGTCTTGTGGATGATATCGCCTTCGACGCGGGCGGTGGCGGTCAGGCGCACCTTCAGGCCGCGCACGCGGCCAACGATACGGCCGTTGATGACCACGTCATCGGCGGTGACTTCGCCCTTGATGGTGGCAGTTTCGCCGACCGTCAGCAGATGCGCGCGGATGTCGCCTTCAACCGTGCCTTCGACCTGGATGTCGCCGGTGGTCTTAACGTTGCCGGTGATGTGCAGGTCAGAGCTGAGCAGCGACGCGGCTGGCTTGGCCTTGGGGGCGCTGGACCTGTAGTCGCTGACCGGAGCCGCCGGCGCAGCAGTGGGAGCCGGGGTTGCTTCGGCCTGCTTCGGCCCGGGCTCGTTGATTTTGCTTTTAGAAAACATTTCTCGCAGCCTTGATGTAGATCATGGGGTTTACAGGTTGCCCGTTGACCCTGACCTCGTAATGGAGGTGGGTCCCGGTGGACCGTCCGGTGTTACCCATATCAGCAATGTGATCCCCGCGCGAGACCCTTTGGCCCTTTGTAACGCGGAGTTTCGAATTATGGGCGTATCTGGTTTCGATGCCGAAGGCATGCCGGATGGTGACCATCCTGCCGTAGCCCGACTGCCAGCCGGCATGGGTGACAACGCCGTCGGCAGTGGCAAAGATATCGGTGCCGGTGCCGCCGGCAAAATCCGACCCTTTATGCAGGCGGCGGCCGCCGGTCTTGGGGTCGCGGCGGTAGCCGAAGCCCGAGGTCTGGCGCACCTGGCCCAGGTTCACCGGCGTGGCAAAAGGCGCCTGCTGGGCGGCCAGGCGGTAAAGGTTCAGCTGATCCAGCTTGGCCAGGATGCTGTTGGCCCGCAGCGCTTCGGCTGTGGGTTCCTCACCGCGGGTCGACATTGCCAAAGGGGCAAGCGGCCCGCCCTGGCCGTTATAGCCGCGGCGGACCTGTTCCAGAATACGCTCAGGCGGCATGCCGGCGTTGCGGAACATCTTGTCGAGCGGGGTGACAGAAACCGCCACCGCTTCTTCCAGCTGGCGGAAAATCTGGCTGTTGCGCTCGTCCATCAGCTGCAGTTCCAGTTCCAGCTCGTCGCGCTGGCCGATGGCGTCGCGGGCATCGGCCATGATCCGGTCGCGTTCCGCTGCGGTGTCCGACAGCACCCCTGCCAGCAGGTCCATCTGCGCCGAAGCGCTGGCGATGACAGCGTGAGGGGCGTTCTCGTCCTGGGTGTCTGCCTTGAGCTGCGCCAGGGATTTGCGGGCAGTGTCGCGCTGACGCATGGTGTCGCGCAGGGTGGACTGGATAACCTCGATGCCGGTTTCCAGCTCGCGGCGGCGGGTTTCCGAGGCCAGAAGCTCAGACTGCATCATCGAAATCTGTGTCAGCGCGGCATTGAAACGGTCCTGCGCCGCCAGGGCCTCAACGGCGCGGGTGTCGCGTTCATCGGAGATAGCGTTGAGCCGCTCGCGGTAGGTCTGCTGATCGCGTTTGGCCAATTCGCGGAAGTTGCCTGACCCGATACTGTCCATCAGCACAATCGCGGTGGCGACAATGGTCCAGGCGGTAAACAGGGTAACGCCTGCAACGGCTGCCAGCTGGGTTTCTGATCGCAGCCGGATGAAGCGTGTATCGTTGTCGGACTTCAGGAACACCCGCCGCTCGGGGAAGCGGCGTTCAAGAAAGCTGTGGATTCTGATCGCGAGCCGTGTGCGCAAAGTCTGGTCCCTGTCCCGTTCTGCACAGGCCCCTCAAGGCGGAGCCGGTGCCTTGGGCGAAGTGAATAGACAGGGCAGCGCCATTGGGCAAGCCTGTTGACCCTTTGGGCAGGGAAGCGGCGGGAGGAGCCGTGTGATAGGCGGAAAATTGCCGAAGAAACCGGGGCTTGCGCCGGGGAGACCCGGCTAAGTTGCCGGGTTTCATCCGGTTCTCAATCCGGGGAGCGGCCGATCAGGCGCAGGATAGCCACCAGGACAATCCCGTAAAGCACGTGGCCAGCCAGGGCGACCCAGGCGATTCCGGTGAAGTTCAGGAAGAACGGCAGCCCGGCGATGGCGGTGATGCCGCCGATGGCAAAAACCCAAAGGCCAAAGCCATAGAGCGCAGACGGCAGCAACCAATGGGTGCCGCCTGCCACCCGGTTCCAGACGGGAGCAAAGATGAACAGCCCGCCCGCCGGGTAGCCGATCAGGCCGACCAGGTGGAAATGCACAAAATAGCCGGCAAAATCGCCGTCTGGCAGGCCAAGGCTGCCCAGGAGGCTGCGGGCCAGCCCGTGCGGCGACAGGCTGGCGAATCCCAGGCCAGGGCTGATCACCTGCCCCCAAAGGTCAAAAGCGTTGGTGGCAAAGAAGCCGGAAATAAACATCAGGCCAAGGGTTTGGACATTGAAGCCGGGGCAGGCGGGACGGGCGCGGCGATCGGCGGACATCATCATTGCAGTTGGTCTCCTGTGCGGGGTAAGCTGGCGCTTTGCTTCTGCTGAACATCGGGACCGGGGCCGCAACGTCAATTCGCTGCGGCGCGATCTCACCGGTTGGTGATCCGGCCCGGGCCTTGTTGTGAGGATTGTTACAGGACCTTCGGTGCAGCGGCGGCCGCAGGCCGCAGGTCCGGTTCAGCTGCCGGGCAGCACCCGGTCCTGATCGGCCAGCGGCCAGTAGAAATCCGGCGGCAGGCCGGCATCGGCGCGTTTTTCCTCATTGAAAGGCGGTTTGAGAGGCCCGTGGAAATACTTGCGTACCAGCGCGTGGAACACTTCTTTCGGGTCAAGGTTGTCCCGTCCGCAGAGGAAATTGAACCATTTGGAGCCATAGGCGACATGGCTGACCTCCTCGGCATAGATCACTTCCAAAGCGTCCACGGCCTGGGTGATGGCGGCCTTGCGGAAGACTTCGATCATGCCCGGGGTGACGTCCAGCCCGCGCGCCTCCAGCACCATCGGCACCACCGCGAGGCGGCCCATCAGGTCATCGGCTGTGTCCTCAGCGGCGCGCCACATGCCGGCATGGGCAGGCAGGGCGCCATAATGACTGCCCAGTGCTTCAAGGCAGTCGCACATCAGATTGAAATGTTTGGATTCCTCATCCGCAGCCTGGACCCAGTCGTCAAAGAATCCCATCGGCATCGGCACATGGGAAAACCGCGCGATGATGTCCCAATGCAGGTCAACGGCATTGAGCTCGATATGGGCCACCGCGTGCAGCAGGGCGATGCGGCCGGCTTCGGATCCCGGTTTGCGTTTGGGCACGTCGCGCGGGTGCAGCAGCTGTGGCCGGTCCGGGCGGGCCGGGTGCATCGGCGGCGTGGCGGTGCCGATGGCGATTTCCGGCGCATCGCCTTTGCGGTAAGCGAACCACTCGGCGGCATGGCGGCGGGACAGCGCGGTCTTGGCGCGCCCATCTGCGGTGGTCAGCACCTCGGCGGCGCGTTCAGCAAGCGAAAGGGGCTGGGTGTCCATAGGGGTCTCCTCAATCGGCGGGATGCGCCGGGTTCACCTGATTTGGCAGCCGGAGTCCAGAGCGGAAAACGGCGGTGCTCCCGCGCCTGCGGGTGATCAGCAGGCTGATCACCCTGGCAGCCTTGGGCATGGCAGCGCGCCTTGGCGCGCTGCGCGCCGCCCTGCGGGCGGCGCCCGGCCCAACGGTGAGGGCTGCTCTTATCAAGAGCAGCCGGAGCAGGCGGGAGAGCCCCGGCCGTCGGATCAGAGCGCCTGGACGGCGGCCAGCACCTCATCCACGTGGCCGTCGACCTTGACCTTGCGCCAGACGCGGGCGATGCGGCCATCGGCGCCAATCAGGAAAGTGGAACGCTCAATGCCCCAATGCTTCTTGCCGTACATGCTCTTTTCCTTCCAGACGCCGTAATCCTCGCAGACGGTGCTGTCAGCATCGGACAAAAGCGGCGTTGTCAGGCTATGTTTGGCGGTGAAATTCTCATGCTTCTTCAGGCTGTCCTTGGAAATCCCGAAAACGTGAGCGCCGGCATCGGCGAATGCCTGCAAAGCCTCTGAAAAGCCGATGGATTCTTTGGTGCAGCCGGGGGTATTATCGCGGGGATAGAAAAACAGCACCACGGGCGCGCCCTGGAGGCTGGACAAAGTGACCTCTCCGCCGCCGCCGCGGGGCAGGGTAAAGGAAGGGGCGGGATCTGATACGTCGAGCATTGGCCTGTCTCCGGTCATTTGCGCAAAATCTCTGCGCGGCAAACATAACCCAAGAGCAGCAAAGGGAAAGCTGAGATCAAACCTGCCGGCGAGAATAACCGCGCTGCTGCTGAGGCGGTGCCCGTGAAGGGTCCGGGACCGGGTGCTGAAGCCGTGCCTGGACGCGGTTCGGAGCCGGGTCACGGCACGGCGCAACGGCCTGCGCGCCGCCGCTGGCGCTGGCGGCTGCTGCGCGGGTGTATCTGGATGCTGGCGCTGCTGAGCTTTCTGGCAGCCGCTGCGGTCTATTTCGGGATCGGCACCCGGCTGAATGCGCCGGATTGGGTGCGCAGCCGGGTGGAAACCCGGATCGAGCGGCATCTGAACGGGCTGCAGATCGAATTTGGTGCCATTCATGTGGTGGTGAACAAGGGCTTGAGGCCGCGGGTCAGTCTGAAGGATGTGGTGCTGCGGCACCCGGACGGCACCCTGTTTGCACAGCTGGCCGATGCCCAGGCCAGCCTGGCGATGCGGCCGCTGCTGCGCGGCAAGCTGCAGCCCAAGCAGATTTCGCTGAACGGCTTGTTTGCGGCGCTGCGGCGCAACAAGGACGGCTCTTTTGCGATCAGTTTTGCCAGCGGCGGGCTGCCGTCGCGGCAGGCAGGCAATCTGGCTGAGCTGATCGAGCAATGGGACAGTCAGATGCAAAAACCGGTGCTGGCCGCGCTTGCCGGCATGGAGACCAGCGCGCTGACGCTGTCCTACACCGACGACCGGCTGGGCCGCGCCTGGACCTTGGACGGCGGCCGGATCGGTTTGAAGCGTGACGGCAGCAAGGTGTCTCTGTCGGCGGTGTTTTCGGTCCTGAGCGGACGCGGCGGCGTGGGCACGGTGGAGGCCAGCTACAGTTCCGGGATCGGCAGCCCGGAGGCGGAGTTCGGGTTTCTGGTGTCGGATATCGCCAGCGAGGATATCGCTCTGCAAAGCCCGGCGCTTGGCTGGCTGGGGGTGCTGCGGGCGCCGATTTCCGGTTCCTTGCGCGGCGAGGTGTTCAGCGACGGCGGGATTGCTCCGGTACAGGCCAGCCTGCGCATCGGCGAAGGTGTGATCCAGCCGGCCGCCCAGACCCGGCCGGTGCCGATTACCGGCGCGCGCAGCTATTTCACCTATTACCCGGCAGAGCAGCTGCTGAAGTTCTCGGAACTCAGTGTGCAAAGCGGCTGGGGGTCCGGGGTGATGCAGGGGCAGGCGAGCCTGGCCGGGGTGCAAAACGGGCAGCTGTCCGGGCTGGTCGGGCAGCTGCGGTTTTCCGATCTGGAGTTGAACCCGCGCCGCCTGTTTGAAACCCCCATTAAATTTCCCGGCGTTGATGCGGATTTTGACCTGAGCCTTGCCCCGTTCCGGCTGCGCCTTGGCGAGATGCTGGTGCGCGACGGGGACAGCCGCATTCATTTTGACGGCGATATCGGTGCTGGCCCCGAGGGCTGGGATTACGATCTGAATGGCAGCGTTGATCAGGTGTCTGTTCAGCGGGTCAAGGAACTGTGGCCGGAGCCGCTGGCGCCGAATCCGCGTCTTTGGGTCCGTGAGAACCTGCGGGACGGCGAGGTGCGCAATGTCGGGTTTCACATGCGCGGGCGCGGCAGCGGCAAGCCCTTTGTCAGCCTGGATCTGGCCTTTGACGGCGCCGAGGTGCTGTTTCAGAAATTCATGCCGCCGGTGCGCAGGGCCGCGGGCCAGCTGAGCCTGTACGGCGACCGCTTTGTTGTGACAGCTTCTGGCGGCACGGTGACGGCCGAGCAGGGCGGCGCGGTTGATGTGGCTGGCACCTCTTTCATCATTCCGGATGTGTCGGCCAAGGACGGCACCCCCGGCATTGCCCGGATCATGGCGCGCGGATCGGCCACGGCGGCGCTGTCGCTGCTGAACCGGGAACCGCTGCGGGTGATGGATAAGGCCAGCCTGCCGGTGGATCTGGCCGAGGGGCTGGTGGAGGCGGAGGGCACGCTGGCGCTGCCGCTGCAAAAGCAGGTGCCGGTGGAGGAGATCCTCTATCATTACCGCGGCACGATTCGCGCTGTGGAAAGCAGAATACTGGTGCCGGGGCATGTGGCGGCGGCCCCGCTGCTGGACGTCGAGGGCAATCAGAGCCAAGTGCGCCTCAGCGGTGCAGGCAGCCTGTCGGGTGTTCCGCTGACGGCCAGCTGGCAGCAGCGGATCGGCAAGGACGCGCCGCCGGACAGCCGGGTGGAGGGGACTATTGAACTGTCGGCGCAGGCGGTGGAGGCCTTTAATCTTGGCCTGCCGCGCGGGGCGGTCTTTGGCAAAGGCCAGGGGCGCTATTCGGTAGATCTGGCCCCAGGGGCGCCGCCGCGTCTGGAACTGCAGTCGGATTTGACGGGTCTTGGCCTGCGGATCCCCGAGATCAGCTGGCGCAAGGGCGAAGCGGCAAAGGGGAAGCTGTCGGTTTCGGCGCTGCTGGGTGAGACCGCCGCGGTAGAACAGCTGACGTTGCAGGCGCCGGGGCTGGCTGCCACCGGGAGTGTGGCCACGCGCAAAGGCGGCGGGCTGGATCAGGCGGTGTTCTCATCAGCGCGGGCAGGGGATTGGTTCCGCGGCTCCGTCACGTTCCGCGGGCGCGGTGCCGCGCCGCCTGCAATCGAGGTGACCGGCGGCCGGCTGGATCTGAACCGTTCGCCGTTTTCGGCTACCTCAGCCAGCGGCGGCGGCAGCAGCAGCGGCGGCGGGTCGAGCCCGGTAACCCTGCGGCTGCAAAACCTGCAGGTGACCGACAGTATCGGGCTGCAGAATTTTCAAGGCCGTTTTTCCACCCAAGGCGGCATGAACGGTGAATTCACCGCCCGCCTGAACGGCCAGACACCAGTGGCGGGCACCGTGGTGCCGCAGAACGGCGGCACGGCGGCGCGGATCCGGGCCAATGATGCCGGGGGCGTGTTCCGCTCGGCCGGGATGTTTGAACACGGCCGCGGCGGCAGTTTTGAAATGACCCTGATCCCGGCAGATAAACCGGGCGAATACGACGGCAAGGTCAATGTGCGAAACATCCGGATCCGCAATGCACCGTCAATGGCGGCGATCCTGAATGCCATCAGCCTGATCGGGCTGCTGGATGAGATGACCGGCCAGGGCATCCTGTTCACCAGCATGAACGGGCGGTTCCGGCTGGGTGCCTCGCATCTGATTCTGCACCAAAGCAGCGCGGTGGGTCCGTCGATGGGGCTGTCGCTGGACGGCAATTATGATCTGAACAATAGCCGCCTGAACATGCGCGGCGTGATTTCGCCGATCTACCTAGTCAACGCAATCGGCAGGATCCTGGCGCCGCGCGACGGCGAGGGGCTGATTGGTTTCACCTTCACCTTGCGCGGCACGGCGGATGACCCAGCGGTCTCGGTCAACCCGCTGGCGGGTCTGGCGCCGGGTTTTCTGCGGGAAATTTTCCGCGGGCCGGCGCCAAAGGTGCCAGGCCAGCAGCGCGCCTTTACGGCGGAAGAAGAAGAGGCGCAAGAAGAGCGCAGGCAGTACCGGACACCGCGGGGCGCCGACAAGTGATCCTGACAAACGGCGAAAAACACCGTAGATTTCCCCTGCAGCACAGCCTATAGCGCGCGACATGAAACTCAGCGATTTCGACTTCGACCTGCCCGACGATCTGATTGCCACCCGGCCTGCCAATCCGCGCAGCGCGGCGCGGCTGCTGGTGGCTGCTGGCGGGGAACTGCATGATGGCCAGGTGACCGATCTGGTGCAATGGCTGCAACCCGGCGACCGGCTGGTGCTGAACGATACCAAGGTGATCCCGGCGCGGCTGAGCGGGCTGCGCCACCGTGACAGCGCCCAAGGGCCGGTGGCGGCCAAAATCGAAGCGACCCTGCTGGAGCCGCGCGCCGATGGCAGCTGGGCGGCGTTGCTGAAACCGCTGAAAAAGATCAAGCCGGGGGAAGATATTGTTTTCTCGGACGATCTGAGCGCAACGCTGGAAACGGTTTCCGAAGGCCAGGGTCATCTTCGTTTCAACCTGAGCGGCACGGATTTTGACGCAGCGCTGGCTGAGGCCGGCGCGATGCCGCTGCCGCCTTATATCGCCGCCAAACGCGCGGCGGACGAGCAGGACAAGACCGATTACCAGACCGTCTGGGCCCGCAATACCGGTGCGGTGGCGGCGCCGACCGCCTCTTTGCATTTCGACGCTCCGTTGCTGGCAGCGCTGAAGGCGCGCGGGGTAGACGTATCCTATGTCACCCTGCATGTGGGCGCGGGCACCTTCCTGCCGGTCAAGGTGGAGGATGTGACCACCCACCGGATGCACGCGGAATGGGGCAAGGTGAGCGCACAGGCGGCAGCGGAGATCACCGCGACCAAGGCCGCAGGCGGGCGGGTGATCCCGGTTGGCACCACCGCGCTGCGGCTGATCGAAAGCGCCGCCAAGGACGGGCAGATCCACGCTTGGGAAGGCGATACGGATATCTTTATTTATCCTGGGTTCGGGTTTCAGGTGGCGGATGCGCTGATGACCAATTTCCACCTGCCGAAATCGACCCTGCTGATGCTGGTGTCGGCGCTGATGGGGCAGGAGGAGATCCGCAGGATCTATGAACATGCTGTCGGAAACCGCTACCGGTTCTTTTCTTATGGCGACGCGTCGCTTTTGATCCCGGCTAAGGCGGATACACCTCAGAAAAGCGGCGCGAATTCATAGACAAGCGCCGCAACCATGGCTCCGGATTGCGCAATCCGGGTCATGAAATTGAAATCTGAATCAGCGATACCGGCCAAGCGAGCCTTGATCGCCCGGACATAACATTCAAATGTGATGGCAGCCCGTCCCTTGTGGAGGGCTGCTTTGCTTTCAAAGGAGGCATGAAATGCTGCAGGTGCTGTCGAGCGCATGGGCGCTGCTCTTGGGGATGATGCTGCTGATGGTCGGCAACGGCCTGCAGGGCACCATGCTGGGTGTGCGCGGCGAGCTGGAAGGGTTTTCCACCTTCCAGATGTCGATTGTGATGGCGGCCTATTTCGTTGGCTTCCTGGGTGGTTCGCGGCTGGCGCCGGAGATGATCCGCCGGGTTGGCCATGTGCGGGTGTTTGCGGCCTTGGCCTCGTTCATTTCAGCGGTGATGATCCTGTATCCGGTGCTGCCGAATACCGTTGCCTGGGGGCTGGGGCGCGTGATCATCGGGTTCTGCTTTTCCGGCGTGTATGTGACGGCGGAAAGCTGGCTGAACAACTCTGCCGACAACTCCAACCGGGGCAAGGCGCTGTCGCTGTACATGATCGTGCAGATGGTCGGTATCATCGCTGCGCAGGGGCTGATTCAGGTCGGAGATCCAGCCGGTTACGAGGCGTTCATCATCGCGTCGATCCTGGTTTCAATCTCCTTTGCGCCCATTCTGCTGTCGATCTCGCCGACCCCGGCGTTTGACACCACCAAGCCCATGACCCTGCGCGAGATCATGCGGATTTCGCCGCTGGGCTGTGTCGGCATGTTCATTCTGGGCGGCGTGTTTTCCGCCCAGTTCGGGATGAGCGCGGTTTACGGCGCCGCTGCGGGGCTGAGCCTGGGCAACCTGTCGCTGTTTATCGCCACTTTCTATATCGGCGCCACCATCCTGCAGTATCCGCTGGGCTGGGTCTCGGACCGGATGGACCGGCGGCTGCTGATCATGATGGTGGCGGCTGCAGGCGGCTGCGGCGCGGTGCTGGGCTTTATCTACGGCATGGACTTTAAGATGCTGCTGGTTGCGGCCTTTATTATCGGCGGCCTGTCGAACCCGCTGTATTCGCTGCTGATCGCCTATACCAACGATTACCTTGAGCATGAGGACATGGCGGCGGCATCAGGCGGGCTGGTGTTCATCAACGGGCTGGGCGCCATTGCCGGCCCGATGATCACCGGCTGGCTGATGAGCGACGCGGTGTTTGGTCCGGCTGGCTTCTTTGCACTGATTGCGGCGCTGATGTTCCTGATGGCCGCCTATGCGGCTTACCGGATGACCCAGCGTGCTGCGACGCCGGTTGACGAGACCGGGAGCTTTGCCGCGATGTATCCGAGCTCGACGCCTGTGGCGGTTGAGTTTGCCCAGGAATACGCGATTGAGACCGAGCTGGAAGAGCAGGAAACCGCCGTTGATGATAATTGATTGCGCTAACCAGCCGGAATTGTGAGGATTATTTCACACAGAGGGCTTGCCTGTCGCAATTTGTGACCCAAGGTTACTTGTAAAGGTAATGTAAAATGGCCTGAAGTTAGGGTCAGGAAAAACTTGGAGTTACGACCGATGACTGGTCCCGAAGAGATACTTGCATTCTGGCTCGATAAGGTTGGGGAAAAGGGATGGTATCTGCAGGATGACGCGCTGGATCAAGAGATCCGCACGACGTTTCAAAAGACCTGGGAGGAGGCCTGCGAGGGCAGGTTTTCCTTCTGGCTGACCTACCCCAGCGGCACCCTGGCCTATATCCTCCTGATGGACCAGTTCCCCCGCAACATGTTCCGCGGCGAAGGCAAGGCGTTTGCCTCTGACCGGGCGGCGCTGTCGGCGGCCAAGGTGGCGATCAACAAGAAATGGGACAAGAAGATCGACGAACCGGCGCGCCAGTTCTTCTATCTGCCCCTGATGCATTCCGAGAACCTGTGCGACCAGGAACGCTGCATCCGGCTGATGCTGGAACGGATGCCCCAGACCGGCACCAGCAACCTGCTGCATGCACGGGCCCACCGCGAGGTGATCCGCCAGTTCGGCCGCTTCCCCTACCGCAACGAGGCGCTGCACCGCGCCAGCACCGCGCCGGAGCTGGATTACGTGATGGCGGGCGGCTACGGCGAGACCGTGCGGCAAGTGCAAGCTGCGGGCTGAACCCGGTCCTGTCGCGGGTCTGAAGCAATAGAAAACGCCGCGCCCTGAAAGGGGCGCGGCGTTTTCTGTTGTGATCCTGCCAGTTGCAGCCTTTTCAAGGCGAACGCAAAAATCTGCTGGCGGGATGTTTGCCTGCAGCATAGCCTGTTCAGACGGCGTTGCGCTGTTTCTTGCATGGCCGCTATGCCGCAGCAGAGGATGATTGCAGCGTAGAAAAAAATAGTTTAACGGTAAACTAGTTTTGGAACCTGTTCGAGGGCGAGGGAGCACTATGGCCGCACAATCTTATGACGTGATCGTAATCGGCGCCGGGCCGGGGGGCTATGTCGCGGCCATCCGTGCCGCACAGCTGGGTCTGAAAACCTGCATTGTCGAGCGCGAGCATATGGGCGGTATCTGCCTCAACTGGGGCTGTATCCCGACCAAGGCGCTGCTGCGCTCCTCCGAGGTATTTCACCTGATGGAGCGGGCCAAGGATTTCGGCCTGAAGGCGGAAAACATCGGCTATGACTTGGACGCGGTGGTGAAACGCTCGCGCGGGGTGGCGAAACAGCTGTCCTCGGGCATCGGCCACCTGATGAAGAAGAACAAGATTGCCGTGGTGATGGGCGAGGCGTCGCTTCCGGCCAAGGGCAAGGTGTCGGTCAAAACCGATAAGGGCACTGAAGAGCTGACCGCCAAACACATCGTGCTGGCCACCGGTGCACGGGCGCGCGAGCTGCCGGGTCTTGAGGCTGACGGCGATCTGGTCTGGACCTACAAACACGCGCTGGACCCGGTGCGGATGCCGAAGAAGCTGCTGGTCATCGGCTCGGGTGCCATCGGTATTGAATTTGCTAGCTTCTACAACACGCTGGGCGCCGATACCACGGTGGTTGAAGTGATGGACCGGGTGCTGCCGGTGGAAGACGCGGAAATCTCCGCCTTTGCCAAGAAGGCCTTTGTCAAACAGGGCATGAAGATCATGGAGAAAGCCATGGTCAAGCAGCTGGACCGCGGCAAGGGTAAAGTGACGGCCCATATCGAGGTTGGCGGCAAGGTTGAAAAGCAGGAGTTCGACACCGTGATCTCTGCCGTGGGCATCGTCGGCAACGTCGAGGGCCTGGGGCTGGAAGAGCTGGGCGTCAAGGTCGACCGTACCCATGTGGTGACGGATGAATACTGCCGCACCGGGGTGGATGGTCTTTACGCGATTGGCGATATCGCCGGCGCGCCCTGGCTGGCGCATAAAGCCTCGCACGAGGGTGTCATGGTGGCCGAGCTGATCGCGGGCAAACACGCCCATCCGGTCAAGCCCGAAAGCATTGCCGGCTGCACCTACTGCCAGCCGCAGGTGGCTTCGGTCGGTTATACCGAAGCGAAGGCCAAGGAGCTGGGCTATGACATCAAGGTCGGCCGCTTCCCCTTCATCGGCAACGGCAAGGCGATTGCGCTGGGAGAGGCTGAAGGCATGGTGAAGACCATCTTTGACGCCAAAACAGGTGAGCTGCTGGGCGCCCATATGGTCGGTGCGGAAGTGACCGAGCTGATCCAGGGCTACGTGGTGGGCCGCCAGTTGGAAACCACCGAGGAAGACCTGATGAACACCGTCTTCCCGCATCCGACGCTGTCCGAGATGATGCATGAATCGGTGCTCGATGCCTATGACCGGGTGATCCATATGTAGGTTGCCTGGTAAGTTGCCTGTACAGCGAAAATTTCAAAGGCGGCCTGTGAGGCGGAGCCATTCCGAGTTGTAGGACACGGGCGGCAGGAAACTGCCGCCCGTTTTTCCTTTCGGGCCTTTAGCGACCTTGAAGTTTTGCCGACATTGGCGTGCCGTGGAACCGCCACGGTTGATAGAGAATCCTGGAGAGGTTGGGCAGGTGAGAGCGATCGTCCCGCCGACGGTCTCGCTTTTTCTTGAAGGCTCCGCCGGAGGCCTCCGCCTTTTCGACACTGTCTGCTTCCTGCTGCGAGCCCTTTGGTTGCGACGGCTGATGGACACCCGTCCGCATTGCCGGAGTGGTGCGGACGGCCTTGCTGGCACGCCTCTTCGGCACAAGGATCGCCTTGTCTGTCCCCGGCACAGCGATGCGCCTGAACGGCTCGCCATTTTCTGCCGTATCAGGAGCCCCCTCCACAGCGCACGCCTCTGGGCCTTCTCCAGGTTTTGCCTCCCCCTCCAGAGGCAGCTTGTAGGGTCTCCAATTGAAGAAGTTGCAGTGCACGCGCCATATGTTCATCAGGGCGATCAGGACGCGCGGATTGCTGGCAGCGCCGTTGATGTATGTGGCGCCTACGCGAGAGCTGCGGCCACCTGCCCGCTGGACGATGCTGACGCGCTCGCGAATGGGGTTCATGAAGGTGGAGGCCGGCTGGATCGTCGCGTGGATGACCCGGCGGGTGATGGCGGCACGGAGTTCCGGGTCGTCGATCCCGAGCCCTCGATAGGCGGCACGATAGCGTGCTGACAGGATCGGGAAGCCAACGGCCTTGTCGATCTCGTTTGCCATCTGGATAGGGCTATGCCCCCCTATGCGCGGGAACGCGGCCGAAGCGGGGATTGGACCCGCCCACGAGCTTTTCGGCTGGTCGTTTGGGTTGGTGCGGTAGGCAGGCTTCAGGTTCGCGGAAGTCCAAGTCTGTAGCGCTTCCCAAGGCTTTAAGTGAGGATGCATCTCGCGCCATTTCTTGAGGCTCTTCGAAAACACCGCCTGTTTCTCGCGGATACGGTCGATCGGCACATCTTTCTTGAAGCCAATGACTGCCCGTTCGAACCTGTCCGCAAGGATCTCCTTGCGGAAAATGTGCGGCAGGACCCGCGCCATCTGCCCCTCCCGCCTGCCAACGAGGGTGAGCTTCCTGCTGGGGATCACCCACTTGAGACAGGCAAGGGACGCCTGTGTGGATGTATATGGACCCCGCCTGATTGCAACGGTCTGTTTGGTTCCGGCTTCGAGGTCGCGATTGCTGATGTATATCCGGCTTCTTAGGGCGGCCCGATACTTCGTTGCTGCGAGCCCCGATGGATTTCCGCTTGCTTCTTCCTCATCGCCCCTAAGGCATCGGTGCTGACCTTGCCGATCCACACATCAGGTTCGAGAAGCAACGGGCGTGACCCTTTTCCATCTCCTGGCAGATGTTGCAATATTCTGGGTAGCTCTCCTTTATTGACTTTCCGAGGTGCCGTTCAAGCCAACGACACGGCGGCTTCTGGGCGGTAGTTCTGATCTCTCGCTAAGAGCGACCAGACTATCCGAGCGTTCTTGTTAGCCAGTGCCACCGAGACGACATTCGGATGCCGTCGTTCGCGCATCCGCGCGATCCATTGGCTGCGCGGATCGGTTTTCCCGGCCGCCTTTCCAAGCACAACTCGTGCGCCGTGGATCAGCAGTGTGCGCAGGTATCGGTCACCGCGCTTGCTGATCCCGAACAAGCGTGCTTTTCCACCGCTTGACCGTTGCTTTGGAACGAGCCCCAGCCACGCGGCAAATTGACGACCATTCTTGAAGCAGGATTTATCACCGACTGCTGCCACCAATGCCGTTGTTGTAATCGGGCCAACACCTTCGATTTGACCAATGCGCTGGCACATCTCATTGGCGCGGAAGAGGTTCTTGATCCGCCGGTTGCAGCCTGCAAGACGGCTGTCGCGTTCGGCCAGTTCCTCACGCATGTCGCGCAACACATCAATGAAGATCTCCCCAAATTCGCCCTGATTGTTATCGACTATTTCACTGAGGGCACGCCGGATGCGGGTGATGTCCCGCGCCACCACGACACCATGTTCCCCAAGCAAACCGCGGACTTGGTTTACCAGCCGGGTACGGTTTGCGACCACGCGCTGGCGGATGCGGTGGACCGCTTGGATTTCAAGCTGTTCAGCCGACTTAGGGGGGACAAACCGCATTGATGGCCGGCCGGCAGCCTCGCAAATCGCTTCGGCATCGTTGCGATCGTTTTTGTTCGATTTCACATAAGGTTTCACGAACTGTGGAGAGATCAGCCGCACCTCGTGGCCCAAATCGGTCAGAACCCGTGCCCAATAATGCGATCCGCAACAGGCTTCCATACCAACAATACAGGGCGGCAATTCTGCGAAGAACTGCGCAACAGCGTCTCGCCGGAGGGTCTTCCGCAAAACCACTTCTTCAGTCGTACCCACTGCGTGAACTTCGAAAACGTACTTGGCCAGATCCAGGCCGATCCTTTTGATTTGCATGTTATGATCCTCCAATCTCCATTCGAAGATACGCCGCCCGAGGGCGGCGGGGTCCATACCATTGTCCCGATGAATGCAAGCTTTTTTCATACC